>NZ_RAWF01000086.1:0-34728 GCF_003612075.1 Corallococcus sp. CA041A | reverse complement strand
CCCACCACCAGCGCCAGGGGCCCGTCCAGACGGGCGCTCCACAGAGGCTCGGCGCCTTCCACGTCCGCGGCCGCGACCCAGAGGCCCGCTTCCTTCAACTGCTCCAGGGCGCGGGAGATGTTGGTGACGCGCGCGATGGGGCAGTACTCGACGGCGCCCGCGGAGGCCTTGGCCACCGTGCCGGTCACCTGTACGGCGCGGTCCTTCGCCAGGACGACGCCATGGGCCCCGAGCGCATGGGCCGAGCGGATGATGGCGCCCAGGTTGTGCGGATCCTGGATGCCGTCGAGCACGACGACGAGCGCGGGCTGCTTCTTGGCCTTCGCCACTTCCAGCACGTCCTCCAGTTCGACGTACTGGAAGCCGCGCAGCTCGGCGACGACGCCCTGGTGCACGCCGCCCTCGGCCATGGAGGTCAACCGTTCCCGGCCGACCTTCTCCACCCGGACGCCCGCGTCACGCGCGCGGCTGAGCAGTTCGCCCGCGGCCTTGGCGCCAACCTGCCCGTCGACGATGAAGAGGCGCTCCACCGCGTCGGGATGGGCGCGCAGGGCCTCCAGCACGGGGTTGACGCCATGGACGTAGCGCGGGGCTTCGTGGCCGCCGCGTTCACCACTGGAAGGCTTGGGGGAGCGCTCGCGCATGGGGGCTACTGGACCTCCACGGGCAGCGAGAAGGTCTTCTTCTGACGGGCGCAGATCTTCTCCGTGCAGATGAAGAAGGTCAGCGTCGCGTCCAGCGTGCCCTTGCCGGCGGACACCGCGGTGAAGGGGACCTCGAAGCGGGGATCCACGAACTGCTGGCCGTCCGCCTTCTTCGCCACCGACTGTTCACGGGTCAGCGTCTTCTGGGCGGGCGTCAGCTGCTTGCCCGTCAGTTCCAGCTTCAGCGGGGCCTCGTCGGAGACGTGGGCGCCGGGCTTCGACTTGATGGCGAGCACGAACGTGCCCTGCCCTCCGGCCTTCACCTGCGTCGACGTCCCCTCGGTGGTGACTTCGTAGAGGGTGGCGGGGTCCACGTCCTGGGCCAGCACCGGCGCGCCGACGAGCGTCAGCAGCAGGGGGGCCAGGGTCGGGAGGCGGCGGGTGCTGGGCATGGGTGTCTCCAGGAAGGCGGCGTTCGTATACCGGGGCTTCGGACGCGCGGGGAGCGCTTTCTCTTCTAACTCCGCGGCGCGTTCACCTTCACGGCGCCCTTGCGCCCCGGCGACGGCGGGGGCAGGGCCTGGGGCGTCTCCAGCGCGGCGGTCCAGACGGGGACAGCGCCGGCGACGAGGGCCTCCGCCCGCTGGATGATGGGCGTGGCCAGGTCCAGGCCCGTCGCGGCCTCCATCTCCAGGAGCGCGGGCGAGCTGTTCACTTCGAAGACCTTGGGGTGTCCCTGGACGTCCAGGATGTCCACCGCGGCCACCTCCAGGCCCACCAGCCGGGCGACCTTCTCCGCCATGGCGCGATGGCTGGGGGACAGTGGCAGGGCTTCCAGGCGGGCGCCCCGGTTCAGCGTGTGCGAGAGGCGCCCGGGGCGCGGCTTGCGCAGCACTCCGGCGATGGCCTCACCGCCCACCACGAGCACGCGCACGTCCTGGCCGGTGCTCCGCACGTACTCCTGCATGACGAGGTTGTGCCCCAGACCGAGCACCGCCTCGAGCGCGGCCTCCAGCGACTGGAGGCTTTCGCAGACCATCACGCCGTGCTTCTCCTGGCCCTGGAGGAGCTTCACCAGCACGGGCACCCCGCCCACCAGGCCGACCATCTCCTTCAGGTGGGCCGCGTCCCGGGCCATCACCGTGGCGGGGATGTCGATCCCGTGGGCGGACAGGAGCTGGAGCGCGCGCATCTTGTTGCGCGACTGCGCGATGGCCTGGGCGTGGTTCACCAAGGGCACGCGCGCCAGACCGAACTGGTTCACCACCGCGAGCCCGTAGGTGCTGATGGACAGGGCGATACGCGGGATGACGACGTCGGTGGGCGTGAGCTTCTTGCGGTCGTAGAACAGGGTCGCCTGGCTGCCCCCGTCCAGATGCATCTGCACCCGGAGCGGGTTGAGCACGCGGACCCGGTGTCCTCTCGCGCGGCCTGCTTCGACAATTCGCCGCGTGGACGAGATGGAAGCGGAGCGCGAGAGGACAGTGATTTTCATGGCGGAGGCGACCGGCCCGGCGAGGACCCTATAATCCTCGCCTCCGCCCGCGTAAAGCCGCCTCCGCATGCCTGCCGCCTAGAGCTGGCGGATGGCGCGGACTTCGACGCTGACGGGGTCCTCCGGACGCGACGACTCCAGCTTCGCGCAGGCGCTGCCCGTGAACCGCACGCCCGGCTTCTCGGGAACCGACAGGTCCAGCGACCAGGTGTCGGGGCCCGCGAGCGTGCGCTCGCCGTCGATGTAGACGACGATGAGCTTTTCATCGGAGGGCAGCTGGCTCGGCTCAAGCTTGGTGAAGCACGGCTCGCCCGGCTGGATCTCCTCGCTGATCGACTTCAGCGCGGCCGCCAGCTCCTCGCGATTGCCCGCCTGGTAGAAGGAGCGGCCGCACAAGCCGGTAGCGACGTCGCAGGTGTCCCCCGCTCCGCAATCGACGCTGGCCTTGCAGTCACGTGCGTAGCCACCCGCGCGCGCCATCTCGTTGAGGACGCTGGGGCCATCACCCGCCGACGTCTCAGCGCCGAAGCCGATGACGATGGTGGAGATCATGTTCGCCTTGAGCGCCGACACCGCCGACACGGAGGCGTTCTTGTCAAGGCAACCCCGCTGGTAATACGGGCTCCCCTTCGTCGTGCACTGCGACAGAACATCGAGCGTGCAGCGGCACTCAGCGCTGCTGCCATCGTATTCGTTCTTGTCGTTGCAGTTGGGAAGACCGTCGGTCAGCAGGATGATGATCTGATCGCGATCTTCGGAGTTGGCCCGCAGCTGCGTGCCTACGAACTCCAGGCTCGCGCTCGTCGGCGTACCGCCCCGGGGCCGGCCAGCGCCACCATTGGGGATACCCTGAAGCTTGTCGTTAACCAGGCTCGCATAGTCCTGGAGCTCCGTGTCTGAATCCAGCTCGAACGGAACACTGGCGCGGATGCTCAGACTGCCAGCGGCGGCGGTGGCAGGTGCGCACAGTTCGGGCACGGTCGTCGTCTGCGGCGGTGGCTTGACGGGAGGAGGCTCCGGGTAGGTCGTCAGGCCGAAACGGACCAGCTTGCCGCTCTCCGCGAGGAACGGGCCCATGGCGCCCTGGAGCTCAGACCAGCGCGTGGGGCACTTCGAGGTGTCGCAGGGATTGTCGTCCTCACACATGTAGAACTTGCCGTCTTCGGCTTGGAAGTCACACACGCGCGTGCCGTTGACGACCAGGTCCTTGTTGACCGGCTTTGTCATGGAGCCGGAGATGTCCACGAGGAGCATCACGTCCGGCTTGCTCCTGCGGGCGGTGATCACCGACTCCACGGTCGTCTGGGCGATCGCGAGCGGATCCACCGGCTCGAAGTCATAGGTCTGACAGCCGGCCATCACGGCAACACCGAGCGTGCCGGCCAGCAGTGCGCTCAGGGGGGTCGACTTGGCGCGCATAGGCTTTGAGGATTCCTTCCGGGGGGAACAACGAACTGCGAATGCCCCCAGCGTAACGCGTGGACGCCCACCGAGGCTACAGCGACGCGCGGCAGGCAGGTTCCATTCAGGTAATGCTGCCAAGTTGCAACGTCAGGCGATCCGCGAGGGCGAGTCCGGTTCCCCTGTCGGACATCCGCCTCCTTCCGGAGGGAGGGGATCGGCTCGGGTGTCCGCTCAGAGCGTGAGGACGCGCGCGCCGTCGGTCAGCCTCCAGATGGAGGCCAGGCCCATGACGTCGTCTAGCGTGCCGTGCAGTTCCTGGGGTGAGAGGCCACAGATGCGCACCGTGGTGTCGCAGGCCACGAGCTTCGCGCCCAGGGCTCGGGCTTCCTCCAGCATGCGGGCCGGTGTGGGGACATTGAGCCCTTCGGCCCGGGCCGCCTCGGTGCGCTCCCGCTCGCTGTGCGCCAGGCCGAAGCCGCCGCGGACCAGCTGGCGCAGGGCCTCGAAGGCGAAGACGAAGTAGACGTCGTCGCCCATCGCGGCGGCGGTGATGCCCATGGAGGCCGCCTGATAGGCGGGCTCGTACGTGGCGTGCTGGAGGAAGAAGAAGACGCGTCCGGCCATGGTGGACCGACCTTAGCGTTATCGAGTCCGGACCGGCAGCCGTCGTATAACAGGGCTCCCCTTCCCCACCGGGAGCCCCGCATGCCGAGCCAGCCGTCCCGCCCCCGCGGTGTTCGTCCCTCGCCGGTCCCGTCTCGTTACGCCTCCTCGCGATGGGTGGCGCTGGCCGGTCTCGCCGTGCTCGCGGGCGTGGGGCCCGTGTCCGAAGCGGCTCCCGCCAGCGCGAAGGCCCCGACCGCGGCTTCCGTGCCCGTGCCTCCCCCCCCTGTTCCCGGACCGCTGCGCATGGAGGCACTGGGATTGCTCTCACAAGCTTCCGTGGCGCCCGAGGCGGCGTGGCGCAGGTTCGGGCCGGAGGTCGTGCCCGTGCTCGCGGCGCTGGCGGAGGACACGAGCGTCCCGGATGCGCAGCGGATGCGGGCCGTGACGGCGCTGGCTCGCGTGGAGTCGCCCGAAGCGGGCCAGACGCTCCAGGCGATGCTGGAGGATCCGCACCGGCCTTCGGATGTCCGCTCACAAGCCGCGGCCGCGCTGGGCCAGCGGCTGGGGTTCGAGGCCGTCAAGACGCTGCAGGCCCGGTTGGAGGACCGCGACCTGCGGCTGCGTGAGGCCGTCGCCCAGGCGCTTGGCCGGCTGGGCGGTCAGCGGGTGCGCGAGGTGCTGGAGGAGCGGCTCCCCCTGGAGGACGTTCCCCAGGTGCGTGAAGCGCTCCAGCAGGGTCTCACGCTCGCGGAGCCCTGAGCCGGGCGCCGGGCATGGTGGTGGCGGCCGCCCTGGTGGGCTGCTCGGGGCTCGCGTCGGGCGGGACCTTCCGTTAGATGGGAGGCCATGCGCCCCACCGTCCTTCTTTTCGATATCGATGGCACCCTCGTCACCACGGGCGGTGCCGGCCGCCGCGCCATGGGCCTGGCCTTCGAGCAGCTCCACCGGCGGCGCGACGCGTGCGACGGCTTCAGCATGTCCGGCATGACGGACCGGGCCATCGTCCGTAAGGGCCTGGGCGTCATCGGCCAGTCCGACACCGAGGACACCATCAGCGCGGTCATCGACGCGTACGTCGCCCACCTGGGACTGGAGGTTCCCAAGGTCGATGCGCGCGAGTACCGGCTGCATCCGGGCATGCGCGAGGCCGTGATGGAGGCTCGCTCGCGGACGGGCTTCGCGGTGGGCCTGGGCACCGGCAATGTGCGCGCGGGCGCCAAGGTGAAGCTGGACCGCGTGAGCATCCACGACCAGTTCGCCTTCGGCGGTTTTGGCTGCGACTTCGAGGACCGCGTGGCGCTCATCCGTCACGGCGCCCAGGCAGGAGCGGCGCAGCTGGGTCAGCCGCTGGAGGAGTGCCGGGTGGTGATCATCGGCGATACGCCGAAGGACGTCGCGGCCGCCAAGGGCATTGGCGCGGAGACGATTGGCGTGGGCACGGGCAACTTCACGCCCCAGGCGCTGCGCGACGCCGGCGCCGAGTGGGCCTTCGCGGATTTCTCCACCCCCGGAGCCATGGAGGCCCTGCTCGTCGGACGGTGAAGGTGTGGTATCTCCGCCGCCCCTCCGAGGAGTCGTCCACGCATGTCGTCCACGCTCGAATCCTATGAGCTGATCCGCTTCGCCGAGGCCTTCGAGGCCCGACTCGCCACGGCGGAGGAGATGGTCATCGGCAGGCCGGGGTTGGAGGCCGAGAAGCAATGGCTGGCCTCCGCGCTGGAGCGCCTGCGTGAGGCCCGTGAGCCCGCGGGCGGTCTGCTGGAACAGGTGAAGGACCTGCCGGAGCTCGACGAGGCCCGCGAGGAGTTCTCGTTCGATCAGCAGGGCCGCTGGGTGGATGCGCTGGAGAAGCTGCACGCCGGCATCACCTTCACCGCCAGCAGTCGCGCCCCCGTCATCGAGGCGCTCTTCCCCCACCTCAAGTTCCCGCAGCTGCGCCGGGCGCCCTTGGAGCTGGTCAACGAGTACGCCACGTCGTACGAGCGGCGGTTCAAGAGCGCCTACGTCACCCGCATCTTCTCCCGCGACGACTTCGCCATGGTCCGCCCCGTCGTGGATCAGGTCGCCGCGACGTTCGCCGCGTGGACCGCGAGCCTGTCCCCCACCCCCCTGCCCCCGGATCAGGAGGCGGCCCTGCGCGAGGCGCTGGTGTCATTGGGACGGCGCCTGGACGTGGCGCTGCGGCAGGGGCGGCTGCTCGCCGAGGCCGCGCTCGTTCCCGTGCCCGGGGTCTTCGAGGCCGCGGGCCTCACCCTCAAGCCCCGGAAGCGCGCGGGCAAGTCGCTCGCGCTCTCCGCCGAGGACGGGGCTTCGGACCTCTTCGGTGAAGAGGGCGACGCCGGCCAGGAGGAGGCGTTCGAGGGTTCCGAGGAGGATTCCGGGGACGACTCGATGGTGGCGGCTCCCGACGACTCGGAGGCCCAGGCGCCCCTGGAGGAGACTGTGGCGGAGACTGGCGTGGCCGAGGCTTCGGACAGTGGATCCGAGGAGGTCACCGCTGCTTCCCAACCCGTTGCCCCGGAGGCTCCCGTCGCGGCGCGTCCCGCTCGGCGGGGCCGGCCCCCGAAGAACGCCGCTCCGGCTGCCGAGACCACGCAGGCCGACGCTCCTTCGGATGCCCCCGCTTCCGGTGCTCCGGAGGCCGTGCGCCCCAAGCGACGTAAGAAGACCGACCCGTCCGAGGCTGGCACGCCTTGAGACCCGACGCGCGGTGAGTCCCCCGCCGTGAAGAGGAACCCGGACATGGCGGACGTCGCCCTTCCCATCGATCCCCTCCTGCCAGACATCGTCTCCACGCTCCGGAGCTCGCGGTCGCTCGTGCTGGAGGCGCCCCCTGGCGCGGGCAAGACGACCCGCGTTCCCCGCGCGCTGCTGGAGGCGGGGCTGGGCGCGGGCAAGGAGATCGTCGTCCTCCAGCCCAGGCGTCTGCCCACCCGGCTCGCCGCGCAGCGCGTGTCCGAGGAGATTGGCGAGCGCGTGGGCGAAACCGTCGGCTACCAGGTCCGCTTCGAAGACGTCCGCGGGCCCAAGACGCGCATGTCCTTCGTCACCGAAGGCGTGCTCGGACGCCGCCTGCTCACCGACTCCACCCTGCGCGACGTGGGCATCGTCGTGCTCGATGAATTCCACGAGCGGCATCTGTCCGCGGACATCTCGCTCGCGCTCCTGCGGCGGCTGCAGGAGACGGCCCGCCCCGACCTCAAGCTCGTGGTGATGTCCGCGACCCTGGAGGCCGAGCCCGTCCGCGCGTATCTGGGCGGAGCCCCGTCCCTGCGCTCCGAGGGCCGCCGCTTCGACGTCAGCGTCGAATACCTTGCCGCCCCGGATGAGCGGCACCTGGATCAACAGGTGCTCTCCGCGCTCAAGCGCCTGTTCACCCAGGGCGTCGATGGGGACGTGCTCGTGTTCCTTCCCGGGGCCGGGGAGATCCGCCGCGCGCGCGACACCTGCGCGGAGTTCGCCGAGCGCCACGACGCCGACGTGCTCCCGCTCCATGGCGACCTCTCTCCCGCGGAACAGGACCGCGCCGTGCGCCGCAGCTCGCGCCGGAAGATCATCCTGTCCACCAACGTCGCGGAGACGTCCGTCACCATCGACGGCGTCGCGGTCGTCATCGACAGCGGGCTTGCTCGCGTGGCGTCCCACTCGCCCTGGTCCGGTCTGCCGCAGCTCAAGCTGGGCAAGGTGAGCCGGGCCTCCGCCGTCCAGCGCGCCGGTCGCGCGGGCCGCACGCGCGCCGGGCACTGCGTCCGGCTCTACACCCAGCACGACTTCGACGGCCGGCCTGATCAGGAGGCCCCGGAGATCCGCCGTACCGACCTGGCCGAAACGGTGCTCTCGCTGCGCGCGTCGGGCGTGAAGGACCTGACGGCGTTCCCATTCTTCGAGCCGCCGCCCGCCCCGGCCCTGGAGGCCGCGGAGACGCTGCTGCGCCGCCTGGGCGCGGTGAACGCGAAGGGCCAGGTCACGGACGTGGGCCAGCGGCTCTTGCGCTTCCCCGTCCACCCTCGCCAGGCGCGCGTCATCGTCGAGGGCGAACGCCGGGGCGTGGGCGGTGATGCCGCCGTGCTCGCGGCCCTCATGGGCGAACGCGACATCCGCCGCGAGGCCCGCGCCAACCTGGGCGGCGGAGGCCGCGCGTCCGCGCTCGTCAGCGGGCCTTCCGACCTGCTGGAGCTCCTGGAGCGCTTCCGCGAGGCCGGCCGTTCGGGCTTCGCCTCCGGCCGCATGCAGTCGCTGTCACTGGACGCGGGCGCGGTGCAGTCCGTGGAGCGCGTGCAGAAGCAGCTGCGCCGCACGGTGCGGGAACAGGGCTCCCGCCCCGGCCGCCCCGAGGACGTGGAGCAGGCGCTGATGCTCAGCGTGCTCGCGGGCTACCCGGACCGCGTGGCCCGCAGGCGGCGGCCCCGCTCCCCGGAGCTGCTCATGTTCGGCGGCGGCACCACCAGCCTGTCCGAGTTCAGCGTCGTCCAGGACGCGGAGCTGATGGTCGCCGTGGACGCGGAGGAGCGCCCCGGCCGCGGCGCCGTCGTGCGGCTCGCCAGCACCGTGGAGGCCGAGTGGCTGCTGGACCTCTACCCGGACGCGCTGGAGGAGGTGGACACCCTCCAGTGGAACGCGGACTCGCGCCGCGTGGAGCGCCTCACCCGGCTGGCCTACGGCAACCTCATGCTGGAGGAGACGCGCACACCCGCGCCCCCGTCCGAGGAGGCCGCGCGCGTGCTGGCCGAGGCGGCCCTGGCCGCGGGCCCGGAGCGCTTCGCGGAACCCGAGGCGCTGGAGCAGTGGCGCACCCGCGTGGAGCTCCTGGGCAAGGCGTTCCCCGAAACGGGCTTTCCCACCGTGGACGCGGGCTTCATGCGCGACGCGCTGGCGTCCCTGTGCGTGGGCGCGCGCAGCTTCTCCGACCTGGAGGGCGTGTCGCTGCTGGACGCGCTCTACGCGCGCCTCACCTCCGAGCAGCAGCGCCTGCTGGCGAACCACGCCCCCGAGCGCGTCACCCTGCCCGGCGGTCGCGGCGTGAAGGTGCACTACGAGCCCAACAAGCCACCCTGGGTGGAGTCACGGCTGCAGGACTTCTTCGGGATGGCGCAGGGGCCCAGCGTTGGCGCGGGCCGCGTGCCGCTGGTGCTGCACCTGCTGGCTCCCAACATGCGCGCCGTGCAGGTGACCACCGACCTGGCGGGCTTCTGGGAACGTCACTACCCGGCGATCCGCAAGGAGCTGTGCCGCAAGTACCCCCGGCACTCGTGGCCGGAGGATCCGCGCCACGCCGAGCCGCCCGCGCCCCGTCCTCCGAGGCGCTGAAGCGCGCGGCGCGGGACTACAGCCGCTTGTGCATCTCCAGGTGGTCGATGCCGGCCTCGTCGAAGACGGCGCCGACGGGCTGGTAGCCGTGCTTCTTGTAGAAGTCGAGCGCGTAGAGCTGGGCGTGCAGCATGATGCCGCTCACGTTGCGGCGGCGCGCCTCCTCCTCCAGCGACGTGAGGAGCAGCGAACCCACTCGGGCCTTGCGGTGCGCCTGGAGCACCGCCATGCGGCCAATCTGGCCCCACGTTCCAGGCTGCCCGGCGGGCGGCTCCGGCAGCTTCACCAGCCGGCCGGTACCGATGGCGTGACCGCCCTGGTAGGCGATGACGTGGTAGGCGAGGGCGTCCTCGGCGTCGCGCTCGATGCCCTCGGGGACGTGCTGCTCCTCGATGAACACCACCTCACGGATGGCGAGGGCCTGCATGAGCTCCGCCTCGTCCTTGATGTGGGCGACGGTGACGGGTGCCGGGGAGGTCTCGGGAGGCGTCGGCATGGCTGAGGGCAAGGTACACAAAAGCCCGCGCCGCCAACAGGCGGAAAAAACCACCGCCGGCCGGCCCGCCATGCCCCCCGCGCGGTCGGCCCGTCACCTGCCGCCTGCCCGTGAAAGGGCTTGTCGCGAAAGCCCCGCCGCATCGGGTCATCCGGTTGCAATTGCCCTCTCACGTCGGGCTCTCGGGCGGGTTCCACTCCGCGCATGGGCGGGCGGAGCGGAGGAGGATCATCCAGGGGAGGGCGTGGTAGGGTTCAGGCCGATGCGTACCCGTGCCCTCATCGCCCTGTCCCTGGGCCTGCTGTCGACGCCCGCGCTCGCCCAGAAGGAGTTCTTTTTCGGAACGGGAGAGCCGCCCGTGTTCCGCGAAGCGGACATGGACAAGCGGTTCCTCCGCTCCCGCGTCAATCAGGCCCTGGTGCAGGGAACGAGCGACGCGAACTGCGCGCAGCTCGTGGGCGCGCTGCTCACCATCGTGGGCGAGTCCGCGCCGTACCTGCACAAGCGCGACGAGAACTTCTACCTGGACCCCGTGTTGATCCAGGTGCTGGGCACGCAGCTGTCCACGCCGCGCTTCCCCGCCAACATGTTCCTGGTGTCGATGATGCGCCGGGTGCTCATCGACAAGCGGCTGCCGCCGGAGTGGATGCAGACGGCGGTGGCGCTCGCGCCGTACTACCCGCCGCTGGACCTGAGCAAGCTGCGCTTCATCGCGGATGGCGTGAAGCCCGTGGACAGCTTCTTCTTCACGCTGCCCGCGATGCTGGAGCGCTACGACACGGAGGTCCTCAAGGCCAACACCACCGCGGCCAGCGTGGCGGACGCGAAGTTCCGCGACGACTACCTCGACAAGGAGGTGGCCTTCGGAGGGCTGGAGTTCATCGACGCGAAGCTGGAGAAGCCCAAGAAGAAGAGCAAGAAGGGCCCTCCGCCGGAGCCTCCCGCGCTGGTGGCCCGGCTCGTCTTCTACCTGCCGGATCCGGGCAATGACGGCCTGCTGTCCGGGCTCACCTACGGCAAGCCCAAGGTGCGGCCCTCCATCAACATCACGGCGCGGCTGAAGGACGACCAGTACACGCCGCTGACGCAGCTGCCGAAGGGCGCTCGCGTGGTCCTGCGCGGCCGCTTCTGGGAGTACCGCAAGCAGCTCAAGGAGCTGGAGGTGCGCGACGCGTACCTCTTCCAGGACCGCGACTGGGCCCAGAACCCCGCGCTCGCGGATCCCAACGCCGTGGCGTCCTGCCCGCTCGCGTTCAACGACCTGACGGGCACCGCGCCCGTGCAGCCGGGCGGCTTCGGCGGCAAGCGCTAAAAGCGCGCCGTCTCACGTTCCGCACGCCCATCCCGGGGGCGGCACCCCTGCCGTGCCGCCTCCTTCCGCGCCCTCCTCCCGGGAGCGCGCCCCGCCTGACTGGCACGGCCGCTGCTCATGCCCGCGCATCCCTTGCGCGCGAGGCATGCCATGAAGGTCGAAGGTCAGGACGCCCCTTCCGGAAACGAGAAGGCCCCCCCGGAGAAGGACGCGTTCAAACAGGTCCTCCAGCGGACCTCTGGACGGAATGACACCCCACCTCGTCCCGGGGCCCGCCGCGAGCCGGTGGCTCCAGGGACGCTGCTTCCGAAGCCCGGCCTGCTCCGTACCGGTGGGCAGGGGCCAGGGCCAGCGACGCGGGCCACTCCGGCGCTTCCCGGCGTCCGTGCGGCGGGGACCCTCCTCGCAACGACGCGCAGCGCCCTGGGAAGCACTGAGACGCTCCGCCAGGCCCGGCAGGGCATGCACGTGGAGGCGCAGCGGCTGGGGTCGGTGCGCCAGGAGGCGCTCGCGGACGGCGGCACGCAGGCCTCTCATCGTGTGACGGAGTTGCTGGCCCGCGAGGTGGAGCGCTCCTTCCGCGCGGAGCCCCGTCCGGCGCCGTGTCCCCTCCCCTCGCCCACGCGTGACGACCGTTCCTCGGAAGGCCTGTCGCGCGTCTCCGCACCCGAAGGTGCTCGCGCGGCGGGTGGAGCCACGGAGAGCGCCGCACCGGCCAGCCCTCCCGGCGCGCAGGTCGAGTCCGCGCTGGCGCTCATCGAGAAGATCGAGGTCTTCGTGAAGTCACAGCGGCCGGCGCTGGGCCTCAGCCTGCGCGGGGCGCTGGAGGCCACCGTGGAGGTGGAGCGCACGGGGCCCCGGGAGGTGGCCCTGCGCATCCAGGGCCGCCATGGGCCCGTTCCCACCGAGGACGTGGCGCGGCTGCGCGACGCGCTGGAAGCCCGGGGGCTGCGGCTCAGCGTCCTCCAGGCGGAGTGAACGTCCGACGATGCCCTTTCCGCGCCAGACTCCAGGAACGATGAAGGCCCTCACGCCAGGGGGCGCGAGGGCCTGCATCACGACGGGCGCGCTCGGGCGATTCGGCCCGCGGCTACTTCCCGCCGGCGGGGTTCAGCTCCGCGCGCTTGCCCTTCTTGTCCTTGTACTCCTCGGCTTCGGGCAGGGCGGCCTTCTTCTCCGCGATGTTGGGCCACTTGGAGGCGAAGTCGGTGTTGAGCTTCTTGTACTCCGACCACTCCGAGGGCAGCTCGGTCTCGGGGAAGATCGCCTTGGTCGGGCAGACGGGCTCGCAAGCGCCACAGTCGATGCACTCGTCCGGGTGGATCACGAGGAAGTTCGCGCCCTCGTAGAAGCAGTTGACCGGGCACACCTCGACACAGTCGGTGTACTTGCACTTGATGCAAGGCTCGGCGACGACGTAGGCCATGTGGATGTCTCCTCTGTGCGGAATTCCGCGCGTCCGTGGCCGCGCACAGTAGATGGTTGCGGCCAGTGTTGGCACCCTGAATTTAGGTACCAGCCCGGCCCGCTTCCCCGGTCAGCCCAGCAAGCCCTGCGCCCGCAGCAGCTCCGCGACAAGGATGGCGCCCTTTGCGGCTCCCATCTTCGTGTTGTGGGAGACGAGCACGTACTTGAAGCCGTTCTCCAGCACACCGTCCTCGCGGATGCGGCCCACCGTGGTGGCCATGCCGCCGTGGGTGTCCCGGTCCATGCGGGGCTGGGGGCGGAACGGGTCGTCCAGCACTTCAATCCACCGGGGCGGAGCGGACGGCAGGTCCTTCGCCACCTGAGCGCCCTGCCACTCGCGCATCGCCTGGGCGACCTCCGCCACGGTGGTTTTCTTCCCGAGCGACACGAAGACGGACTCGGTGTGGCCTTCCAGGACGGCGACGCGGGTGCAGGTGCAGGAGACGCGCACGTCGTGCGGAGTGAGCGCCGCGCCCGCGGGGTTGAGCGCCCCGAGGATCTTCTTCGTCTCCACCTCGACCTTGTGCTCCTCCTTGGGGATGTAGGGCACGACGTTGTCGAGGATGTCCAGGCCGATGACGCCGGGCGAACGTCCGGCGCCGGACATGGCCTGGAGGCTGGTCATCAGCACGGCCTTCACGCCGAAGCGCTCGGCCAGGGGGGCCAGCGTCACGGCGAGGCCCGTGGTGGTGCAGTTGGGGATGGGGACGATGAAGCCCTTCCACCCGCGCAGCCTGCGCTGCTCGTTGATGAGCGGGGCGTGGGCGGCGTTCACGGGGGGGAGGAGCAGGGGCACGTCCGCGTCGTAGCGGAAGGCGCTCGCGGCGGAGAACACCGGGATGTCCCGGGCCAGGCGCGGCTCGATTTCACGGGCGACGTCCGCCTCCACGGCGGAGAAGGCGATGTCGTAATCCTTCGCCTGGACGGCGTCGCCGCTGACCACGGTCATGCGGGCGATGGACTCCGGGAGCGGCTCCGGGACGAACCAGGCCAGCATGCCGTTGGAGGCGCGCAGGGCGTCCGCGTACGTTTTTCCAGCGGAGCGGGGCGAAGCGGCGAGCCCGGTCACCTCAATGAACGGGTGGTCCTTGAGGGCAGCGATGAACTGCTGACCCGCGAGTCCGGTGGCGCCAATGAGCACGGCGCGAAGCTTGGCCATCGTGGAGGATCTCCGGTGGGGGAGGCAGGGCGCTCCTTACACCGTTTCACGACGCGCTGCATCCGCCGCTCAACGGTGGGCGTGGGAGGGGGCGCGTGCGTGGCGTTCCGTGGGGTAGCCCCCCGTCACCCAGGCGTGGAGCCCGCCGGCGAGACACACGGCGTTGCGCCCCCTCAGGCGCAACACGCGGCAGATGCGGCGGATGTCCGCGCAGTCCTGGGTGGTGCCGCACAGGACGATGAGCTCGTCGTCCGGCAGCATCGCCAGGTCCCGGGCAATCTCCGAGGCCGTCATACGCAGCGCGCCGGGGATGTGGATCTCGAACCGCTCCCAGTCCATCGCGTCGCGGCAATCCAGGACGAGCACCTCCTCGTCCCCCAGACGCATGAACAGCTCCTCGCAAATGATGCTGGGCTCCACCGGGACCTCCCCGAGGCGACGGGCTCCATCGAACATGAACCAGGGGGCTTTTTCCCCTCTTCCCGCCTGTCCGCCCGCCTGCTTCCCGGAAGGCCCGCGGGCTCAGAGGCCCAGCTGCTTCGCGATGATTTCGTTCATCACCTCACTGGTGCCGCCGCCAATGGGACCCAGCCGCGCGTCGCGCCAGTGGCGCTGGATGTCGTACTCCATCATGTAGCCCGCGCCGCCGTGGAGCTGGAGGCACTCGTCGGCCACGCGGCAGCACGTCTCCGTGGCGACCTTCTTGGCCATGGAGGTCTGCGCGACGGCGTACTCGCCGGCCACGTGCAGGCGCAGCGCGTGGTAGGTGAGCTGCCGCGCGCATTCGCGGGCGGTGTGCAGGTCCGCCAGCTTGTGGCGCACCACCTGGAAGCCGGCCAGCGTCTGATTGAAGGCGCGGCGCTGCTTCACGTGCTCGAGCACGGTCTCCAGCATGTCGTCCATGGCGCCCACCGCGCCCAGCGCGAGCGACAGGCGCTCCCACTGGAAGTTGCCCATGATCTGCGAGAAACCCTGCCCCTCCACGCCCAGCAGGTTCTCCGCGGGCACGCGGCAGTCCTCGAAGAAGAGCTCCGCCGTGTCGGACGCGCGCCAGCCCACCTTCTGGAGCTTGCGCCCCACGCTGAAGCCCGGCGTGCCCTTCTCCACCACCAGCATGGACAGGCCCTTGTGGCCGCGCGACGGGTCGGTCTTCACCGCCAGCACCACGAAGTCCGCCCGCACCCCGTTGGTGATGTACGTCTTGGAGCCGTTGATGACGTAGTGGTCACCGTCGCGGCGGGCGGTGGTGCGCAGCCCCGCCACATCCGAGCCGGCGTCCGGTTCGGTGATGCCCAGGGCGCCAATCTTCTCCCCCCGGATGGCGTGGGCCAGCCAGCGCTGCTTCTGGGCCTCCGTGCCGAACAGGTGCACGGGGCCGGTGGCGATGGTGAACTGCCCTGCCAGCCCCGCGGCCACACCGCCGGAGCCGCAGCGGCCCAACTCCTCCAGGAGCACCGCCTCGTACAGCTCCCCGGCCGCCGTGCCCCCGTAGGCCTCCGGGTACTTCAGGCCCAGGAAGCCCAGCTCGCCGAAGCGGGTGAAGAGCTCCCGGGGGAACTCCTCCCGGGACTCCCACTCCGCCGCGAACGGGCGCAGCTCCTTGTCCACCACCGCCCGGACGGTGCGGCGGAAGGCTTCGTGCTCCTCTTGGAAGACGCCATGGCCGTGCAGCATCGTGTGCTCCCTCGCTTGTCAGGGTCTGACACCCCGCGCCGTATGGTAGCGGGACGAGAAGCGGGGCTGGATGGTGTTGCTTCCTTGACCGGCTCCTACCGGGCTGCGTATAACCCCGGCCCCAATCGCTGCGGCGCCATAGCCAAGTGGTAAGGCAAAGGTCTGCAAAACCTTCATTCCCCGGTTCGAATCCGGGTGGCGCCTCATAAGACAAAAGGCCCGATGCGGAAGTCTCCGCATCGGGCCTTCTGCTTTTCCGGGGGTGCTTTCCCGGGTGGGCCTAGCAGCCCATTTCCACCGCGCCGATGTCCGGGGCCGCGCCGCAGAAGGGCTGGCCCTGGTCCTGGCCCTTGTCCTGGGCGGCGGCGGACGGGGCGAAGGTGTCCGACACCGTCACGTCACCCCCGTTGGAGGTGGTGTCCTTCGCGGCGGCCTTGAAGGCGTCCAGGGCCTGGAGCTGGCCGTTGGTCTTGAACTGCGCGCCGGACGGATAGAGGTTGTTGCTCATCTGGAGGCCGGGAGCCTGGCCGCCCACGTCCACGCTGACGGGCGCGTCCACGAGGTTGTTCTCCACGCGCAGAGACTCCGTGGGGCCGCCCGTGCCGTGGCCCAGGATGATGCCGGCCTTGGCGCGGGTGATGGTGTTGTTCACCACCACGGTGCCCTTGGAGTTCTCCAGGCGGATGGCGGTGCCTTCGCCGCCGCCCGCGTCGGTGATGTCGTGCACGCGGTTGCGGCGCACGACGACGGCCTCGGGCACGGGGCCCTCGTGGTTGCCGCCCACGGAGATGCCCTTCGCGGCGTCATACAGCTCGTTGTCCTCCACCAGCACGTTCTTGGCGGAGTAGTGGATGACGAGCGCATCGCCCTTCGCCGTCTCCGACGGCTGGAACTTGTGCATCCGGTTGTTGCGGATGGTGACGTCGTGGCACGTCTTGATGTCCACGGCGTTCTCCCGGTTGTTGAAGAAGTGGTTGTTCTCCACCAGCAGGCCCGTGGCGGGCGGCAGGTCGCTGAAGCCCTCGGGCCCCAGGCACTGCACGGAGTCACCCGAGTTGTCGTGGATGTCGTTGTTGCGCACCGTCGCGTCGTAGGACGCGGGCTGCATCACGATGCCGTGCGAATCCTTGTTGCCGGTGGTGCGCACGAAGTCGTGGATGTTGTTGTTCTCGATGGTGGGTCCCTTGGCGTTGTTGAACATGGTGACGCCCGCGCCGCCGGTGCCGTTGTGCAGCTCCGAGTTGGCCAGCACCGTGCCCTGCACGTCGCCCTCGAAGGTGACGCCGAAGATGGGCTGTCCCTCCACGTCGATGTCGAACCCGTCGATGACCCAGTTCGCGCGGCGCACCTGCACCGCCGCACCGGAGCCGCTGCCCGGGGTGAGCTTGGGACGGCCCTCGCCCTGGAGGGTGATCTTCGCCTCGGGAGTTCCGGCCTTGGTGTTGTCGCCCAGCACCACGCGCTCGGCGTAGGTGCCCGCGAGCACGCGGATGCGGTCGCCAGGGCCCGCCTTGCTCACCGCCATGGCGATGGTGCGCAGCGGCGCGGCCTCCGTGCCCTGGGCGCCGTCGTCGCCGTTGGGCGACACAACCCAATCATGGGCGGGCGTGGTGGCGGGGGTCTCCTGCATCGCCTGGGCACTGACGGCGGGCTGGGGACCGGGCTCCGCGATGGGCGTGTGGTCCGCATGATCCGGCATCTGCGCGGCGGGCGTGTTCTCCACCGGCTGCACGCCGATGGGGGGCGCCTTGCCCGGAGCGGTGGGAGCCTTCTCGACCTTGGGGGTCCCCGTGTTCGTCGCGGGGGCCTGGGTACCGGCGCCCGACGAACCGCCAGTGCCTCCGCCAGAGCCACCGCCGCCGCCACAAGCGGTCAGCCCAAGGGCCAGGGTGCAGGCAGCCAGGGAGGCCACCAGGGTGTGTCGCGTCTTCAAGCCGTTGCCTCCAAGAATTTGCATGAGCAGGGGCAACGCACGGCGTTGGGCGTTCTATTCACTGCCGGTCATCCAGGCCGAGACGCGCCGCAGCGGGAGGGAGAACCGTGACGCTCGGCCCCATGGCGGCTACGGTGCCGCCGCCGTGTCCAAAGCCGTCCTGCTCCTGACCGCCCTGCTGCTCGCCTCCTGCGCCACGCCGGCGCCCTCACCTGCCCCCAGCACCCGGGGCCTGGGCGAGCCGGAGGTCTCCATCCCCACGAAGCCGGCTGACGCGGGCGTGAAGCCCCCCGCTCCGAGTGGACTGGAGGATCCGCTCACGTCGGGCCTGCCCGGGCCGCAGGACCTGAAGCGCCTGGACTTCCGCAACGGCGAGCCGCGACTCCCCATCAAGCTGATGGAGGGGCGCGAGGTCGTGACGTTCTCGCCGCGCGCGCGGATGCGGCTGCGCTTCGGCGGGCCGGGAGACAAGGTGCTGGACGCGCCCGCGGGCTCGCGCTGGACGGTGCGGGTGACGCAGGGCGAACCGGCCCAGTGGAGCGCGCGGCTGCAGCTGGGCGAGTTCCGCTTCGCGGACAAGGCGGGGCTCGCGGAGGCGCAGGAGACATGGCGCGCGCGAGGGCTCGCGGTGCGCACGCACACGCTGGGCTCCGTGTACGGCATCGCCGGGAAGGTCATCGACAACCGGCGCTATCTCCTCCTGGGCGACGAGGCGCTGACACCCGAGGCCGCGGCGAAGCAGCAGGCGGAGCTGCTGCGCCGCTACGGCCTGCGCACCACGCTCTTCGAGGAGGTCCGCAAGCCTTCCCGCGCCATCCTGGAGCTGAAGGACGAGAACGACGCCGTGGTGGGTCTGGCGCAAGACAGGCTGGACGCGGAGACGCCGGACGGCACCGGCTTCGACGTGCGGCAGGTGGAGTACGGCGTGGGCTACGACTTCCACGCCTTCGAGGACCGCAGCTTCCGCGGCGCGCTCCAGTTCGCGGTGGACCGCGGCGGCAAGCTCGCGGTGGTGAACGTGGTGGGCCTGGAGGACCTGCTCAAGGGGCTGGTGCCGTCCGAAATCTTCGCGCGCGCGCACCCGGAGGCGCTCAAGGCCCAGGCCGTCACCGCGCGTGGCGAGGTGCTGGCGAAGGTGGGCATCAAGCACCTGGCGGATCCGTACCTGCTCTGCTCGGAGCAGCACTGCGCGGTGTACCGGGGCCGCACCGGCGAGGCGGCCAGCACCACCGCCGCGGTGGAGGCCACCCGGGGCCAGGCCCTCTTCAGCCAGGAGGGCCGGCTGGTGGACTCCGTCTACAGCGCCGTGTGCGGCGGCCACACCGAGGACAACGACGTGGTGTGGGGTGGCGCGCCGGACCCCAGCCTGCGCGGGCGGCCGGACCTGCTGGAGCCCGCGCCGGGCGTCCCCGGCCCGTCGAACCTCAAGGCGTGGCTGGCGACCTCGGACGTGCCCGCCGCGTGCAAGCTGTCCAGCTTCGCGCAGCCCACGAAGTTCCGGTGGGAGAAGCGCTTCACGCAAAACCAGGTGGACGCGCTCACGGAGAAGCTGGGCGTGGGGTCCATCCAGGGGCTCGCCCTGTCCGAGCGCGGGGTGTCCGGGCGCGCCCGGCTGCTCACCGTGTCCGGGACGAAGGGCGCCACCCAGGTGCGCGGGGAGCTGAACATCCGGCGGCTCTTCGGGATGCTCAACAGCAGCATGGCCACCGTGGAGGCCGAGCGGGACGCCGAGGGCCGGCCCACCGGATGGCTGTTCCGGGGCGGCGGCTGGGGCCACGGCGTGGGCATGTGTCAGACAGGCGCCATCGGCCGGGCGGAGGCCGGGCAGAGCTATCCGGAGATCCTTCGCTTCTACTTCAACGGGGCGGAGGTCGCCCCCATCTACTGAGATGAAGCGGACATTTCGAACGCACCAACGCACGCGCTCGCGAATCTCTTCCATGTCCCAGGTGTTACGGGCCGCACGTTCGGGACTGTAGAAGCGGTCCGGAGGTTTATCATCAGGCCGTGGGCACGGGTTCCTCGACAGACTGGCGTCAGCGGCGCGCGCGGAAGCAGCGTGGGCCCTTGCGCTACCTGGTGGCGGGCATCCTGGCGCTCCTGGCCCAGCTCGCCTTCGTGGGCTTCGTGCTCCTGGTGTCGGCCGTGCAGGCGAACTTCCCGCACGAGAAGCGCCCCGCCCGGCCCACGTCCGTGGCGGTGAGGCCGCTCACGTCGGACCAGTGGGCGAAGAACCGGGGGGCGGTGACGCCGCAGCAGACGAAGCCCCGACCCACGGAGAAGCGCGAGCCGAAGGAAGAGAAGAAGCCGGACGAGACGAAGCCCCAGGGCCAGGTGGTGGACGTGGCGCCGGGGAATGATCAGCAGTCCCCGGACGCGAAGTACCTGGCCGAGCACAACAACACGACGGAGAAGGAGACGCGCGCGCGCGACCAGACGGCCTTCTACCGCAACGCCATGCCCCAGCGGACCGCGCCCCAGAAGCAGGAGGGCGCGGCGCAGGACCAGGTGCAGCCCCCGCGCGTGTCCGGCAACAACGGCACGGGCGCGGACGACCGGGCCCAGTCCCAGGGTGGCAAGAAGCCCGTCTTCGAGATGCCGGAGACGCGCCGCAAGGAGGAGATCGCCATGAGGACGGATCCGCGCGAGCGCGGCCCGGGCATGGCGGTGAAGAACCAGTCGGAGAGCGACGCCACGCAAGGCAACGCCAAGCGCCTGCGCATCCAGCCCGGCCAGGGCGAGGACAGCGAGCAGGAGGGCTCCACGGGCCGGGTGGGTTCCCCGGGCCTGGCCACGCTGATGCCGTCGCAGGCGGCCATGGACAAGGTCGTGGGCGCGGCGCCCAACGACATGCTCCGCGACCAGGAGGAAGGCGACGGCACCTTCCTCAACACGCGCGAGTGGAAGTACGCCAGCTTCTTCAACCGCGTGAAGCAGAGCGTGGGCATGCACTGGAACCCCAACGAGCAACTGCGCATGCGCGACCCGACGGGGAACATCTACTCCGGGCGCGACCGCCAGACGCTGCTGACCATCACCCTGGACGAGCGCGGCGCGGTGAAGGACATCCAGGTGGAGAAGAGCAGCGGCCTGGACTTCCTGGACATGGAGGCCGTGGCGTCCTTCAAGCGCGCGCAGCCCTTCCCCAACCCGCCGTCCGGCCTGCTGAGCCAGGACGCGACGGTGCGCTTCCAGTTCGGCTTTTTCCTGGAGATGGGCGGCGGCCCCCGGATGCGGCTGTTCCGACAGTAGGACCCACGGAGGCCTCGCGGTGGACGGCGCGAAGGCACTACCCTGCCCCGCCGTGGAAGCCTCTTTCGTCGACCGTGGCGCCGCGCTCCAGGAGCGCAACCGGAAGGTCCGCTTCGTCCTGTTGGCCATCCTCGTGGCCAACTGGGTCGTGGCCGTGGCCAAGCTCGTCTTCGGCCTCATGGCCCAGTCCGCGTCGGTGACGGCGGACGGGTTGCACTCGTTCATTGACGGCGGCTCCAACGTGCTGGGCCTGGTCGCCATGGGCGTCGCGTCGCAGCCGGCGGACGCGGACCACCCCTACGGCCACGGCAAGTTCGAGGCGCTCGCGTCGCTGGGCATTGGCGCGATGATTGGCGTGGGCATGCTGGAGCTGGGGCGCATGGCGTTCGACTCGCTCCTGCACGACAAGCACCCCACGGTGTCGGTGACGATGGCGGCGGTGATGGTCGCCACGCTGTTCATCAACCTGGCCGTCACCCGCGTGGAGCGGCACTACGGGGAGAAGTACAAGAGCGCCCTGCTGCTCGCGGACGCGCAGCACACGCTGTCGGACGTGTTCGTGACCATCGCCGTGCTCATCTCCATTGGCCTGGTGGCGATGGGCTTCCCTCGCGCGGACGGGCTGGTGGCGCTGGCCGTGATGGTCTTCGTCGCGCGGGTGGCCTACGGCATCGTCCGGCAGGCGGTGGGCATCCTCTCCGACACCGCGCGCCTGGACCCGGCGCAGGTGTCCCAGCACACGCTGGCGGTGGCCGGCGTGCGCTCCTGCCGCGACGTGCGCAGCCGGGGCATGGAGGAGAGCGTCTACGTGGACCTGAAGATCGAGGTCGACCCGCAGCTCACCACCGCGCAGGCCCACGAAGTGGCCGACAAGGTGGAGGAGACGCTGCAAGGGGCCTATCCGCAGGTGGTGGACGTGGTGGTCCACGTGGAGCCCGCGCGGGCCCGCTGAAAACACGAGGGCCGCCTTCCGATGCGCTGGAAGACGGCCCCGGTGACTGCTGCTGTCGAAGACGGCTTAAGCGACCTTCTGCGCGGGCGTGTCGTAGTCCTCGATGGGAGGGCACGAGCACACGAGCTTGCGGTCACCCAGCACGTTGTTCAGGCGTCCCACGGACGGCCAGAACTTGTTGTCGCGGACCCACGGCGTGGGGAACACGGCCTGCTCGCGGGTGTACGGGCGGTTCCACTCCGGCGCGGTGAGCGTGCGCGCGGTGTGCGGCGCGTTCTTCAGGACGTTGTTGTCCTTGGGCGCGCGGCCCTCCTCCACGTCGCGGATCTCCTGGCGGATGGCGATCATCGCGTCGCAGAAGCGATCCAACTCCGCCTTGGACTCGGACTCGGTGGGTTCAATCATCAGCGTGCCCGCCACCGGGAACGACACGGTGGGCGCGTGGAAGCCGTAGTCCATGAGGCGCTTGGCCACGTCCTCCACCTCCACGCCCGCGGTCTTCTTGAGCGGGCGCAGGTCCACGATGCACTCGTGGGCCACCCGGCCGCGCTTGCCCCGGTAGAGCACCGGGTAGTGCGGCTGGAGCCGCTCCGCGACGTAGTTGGCGTTGAGGATGGCCATCTTCGTGGCCTGCGTCAGGCCCTCGCCGCCCATCATCTGGATGTACATCCAGGAGATGAGCAGGATGCTCGCGCTGCCCCACGGCGCCGCGGAGATGGCGCCGATGGCGTCCCCTCCGCCCGTCTGCATGACGGGGTGTCCAGGGAGGAACTTCACCAGGTGGGACGCGACGCAGATGGGGCCCATGCCCGGGCCGCCACCGCCGTGCGGGATGCAGAACGTCTTGTGCAGGTTGATGTGGCAGACGTCCGCGCCCACCAGGCCCGGCGCGGTGAGGCCCACCTGCGCGTTGAGGTTGGCGCCGTCCATGTACACCTGGCCGCCGCGCTCGTGGATGGCGGAGCAGATTTCCCGGATCTCCTCCTCGAACACGCCGTGCGTGGAGGGGTACGTCACCATCAGCGCGGCCAGCTTGTCCTTGTGCTGGTCCGCCTTGGCGCGCAGGTCGTTCAGGTCGATGTTGCCGTTCTCGTCGCACTTCGTGACGACGACCCGATAGCCGGCCATCACCGCGGAGGCGGGGTTGGTGCCGTGCGCGGAGGACGGGATGAGGCACACGTCGCGGTGCCCCTGCCCGCGCGCCTGGTGGTAGGCGCGAATCACGAGCAGGCCCGCGTATTCACCCTGGCTGCCCGCGTTGGGCTGCAGCGAGCACCCGGCGAAGCCCGTCACCTGCGACAGCGCGTGCTCCAGCTGCTCGAAGATGACCTTGTAGCCGGCCGCCTGCGAGGTGGGTGCGAACGGGTGCAGCTTGCTGAACTGGGGCCACGTCACCGGGATCATCTCCGCGGTGGCGTTGAGCTTCATGGTGCAGCTGCCCAGCGGAATCATGGAGTGCGTGAGGGACAGGTCCTTCGCCTCCAGCCGGCGCACGTACCGCAGCATCTCCGTCTCGGAGTGGTAGCGGTTGAAGACCGGGTGCGTGAGGTACGCGCTCTGACGGCGCAGCTCGGGGGCGAGCGGGCTCTCCAGGCCTTCGGCGACCTCGTCCAGGTTCACCGGGGACGCGGACTTGTTCGCGCCCTGGATGAAGGCCGCGAGGATGTCCTCCACGTCCTTGGCGCGCGTCGTCTCGTCCAGCGACAGGCCGAGCGTCTTCTCGTCGATGCGGCGGAAGTTCATCTTCGCGCCTTCCGCGGCGGCCAGCACGCCCCGCACCTGCGGGGCCGTCAGCTCCACGCGCAGCGTGTCGAAGAACTGCTCGTGCTTCGGCTTGAAGCCCAGCTTCGCCAGGCCGCGAGACAGCACCACGGTGAGTCCGTGCACGCGCTCCGCGATGGCCTTGAGCCCCTCCGGCCCGTGGTAGACGGCGTACATGCCGGCCATCACGGCCAGCAGCACCTGCGCGGTGCAGATGTTGCTCGTGGCCTTCTCACGGCGGATGTGCTGCTCGCGCGTCTGCAGCGCCATTCGCAGCGCGGGCCGGCCCCCGGAGTCCTCGGACACGCCGATGAGGCGGCCCGGCATCACGCGGGTGTAGGCGTGCTTCGTGGCGAAGTAGGCGGCGTGCGGGCCGCCGTAGCCCAGCGGAACGCCGAAGCGCTGCGCACTGCCCACCACCACGTCCGCGCCGAACTCGCCGGGCGCGGTGAGCAGCGTCAAGGCCAGCAGGTCCGCCGCGACGACGAGCAGGCCGTCCGCCGCGTGCACCTTCTCGCCGAAGGCGCGGTAGTCGTGCGCCACGCCGTCCGTCGCCGGGTACTGCACCAGCGCGCCGAAGAACTTCTTCTGGGACAGGTCCACCGTGCGGTGGTCGCCCACGACGACCTCCACGCCCAGCGGGAGGGCGCGCGTACGCACCACGTCCACCGTCTGCGGGTGGCAACCGTCGGAGACGAAGAACGCGCCCCCGGCGTCGGTGCCCTTGGCATGCAGCGCCAGCGCCATGGCCTCCGCCGCGGCGGTGCCTTCATCCAGCATGGAGGCGTTGGCCACTTCCATGCCGGTGAGGTCCGTCACCATCGTCTGGAAGTTGAGCAGCGCTTCCAACCGGCCCTGGGCGATCTCCGCCTGGTAGGGCGTGTACTGGGTGTACCAGCCTGGGTTCTGGAAGATGTTGCGCAGGATGACGTTGGGGACGTGGGTGTCGCTGTAGCCCATGCCGATGAAGGACCGGAACACCTGGTTCTTCGCCGCGATGGCCTCCAGCTGCGCCAGCACCTCGTTCTCACCCTTGCCCGCGGGCAGCCGCAGGGGCTCCGGGGAGCGGATGACGGGCGGCACGGTGGACTCCACGAAGGCGTCCAGCGAGTCCACGCCCAGCGTGGACAGCATCTGCTTCACTTCAGGGGTCTCCGGGCCGATGTGCCGGCCGGCGAAGGACTCCTGGTACTTCCAGTTGAGGGACATGGTCGAAGGGCTCGCGTGAGGTGCGGTAGGAAGTTCGGCGTCCGAGCGGGCTCGGCACTCCATGGAGCGTCTCTAACAACCGGGACGCCCGACTTCTTGCGCGCGCGGAACTACTCCTTGGTGAGCTTCTCGTAGGCGGCGGCGTCCAGCAGGTTGCTCAGCTGCCCGGCGTCCGAGAGCTCGATCTCCACGAGCCACCCGTCCCCGTACGGATCCGTGTTGAGGTTCTCGGGCTCTTCCGTGAGGTCGGTGTTCACCTTCACGATCGTGCCGGAGACAGGTGCGAACAGCTCCGACACGGCCTTGACGGACTCGACGGTGCCGAACGAGTCGCCGGCCGACACCTGGGCGCCCAGCTTGGGCAGCTCCACGTAGACGATGTCGCCCAGTGTGGTCTGGGCGTGGTCGGTGATGCCCACCACGACGCTCTTGCCCGCGACGCGGGCCCACTCGTGCTCCTGGGTGTACTTCAGGTCCTGCGGGATGTTGGCCATGGGGTTTCAGCTCCTCACAACAGGTGGGGAAGGAAGGAAATCAGGACTTCTTGAGGAAGGGGGTCTTCACGACGACGGCGGGCACGGCGCGGCCGCGGATGTCCACGTCGAAGGTGGAGCCTTCCGCGGCGAGGTTCGCCGGCACGTAGGCCATGCCGATGGACTTCTTCACCGTGGGGCCCATGGTGCCGCTCGTCACCTCGCCCACGCGCTCACCGTTCTTGAGGACGGAGTAGCCGTGGCGGGGGATGCCCTTGTCGGTGAGCTCGAAGCCCACCAGCTTGCGCGGCACGCCCGCGGCCTTCTGCGCGGCGAGCGCGTCCTTGCCGATGAAGCCGCCCGCCTTGTCCAGCTTGACGATCCACCCCAGGCCCGCCTCCAGGGCGGTGTGCGAGTCGTCGATGTCGTTGCCGTACAGCGCGTACTTCATCTCCGTGCGAAGCGAGTCGCGCGCGCCCAGGCCACAGGGATTCACGCCGTCCGGCTGCCCGGCCTCCAGGAGCGCGTCCCAGAGCTTCACGGCGTCGCCGGCGGCGCAGTACAGCTCGAAGCCGTCCTCACCGGTGTAGCCCGTGCGGGAGATGATGGCCTTCACGCCAGCGACCTCCCCTTCCGTGAAGCGGTAGGTGCCCACCTGGGACAGGTCCGACTTCGTCAGGCGCTGCACCAGCCCCACGGCCTTGGGGCCCTGGATGGCGATCTGCGCGTAGTCGTCGCTCTTGTCCACGGGCTTGACGCCTTCCGCGCGCGCGTTCATCCAGGCGAAGTCCTTCTCGCGGTTGCTGGAGTTGACGCAGATGAGGATGCGCTCGGGGCTGAAGCGGTAGGCGACGACGTCGTCCACGAAGCCGCCCAGGTCGTTGAGCAGGCCCGCGTAGACGGCCTGGCCGTCCTGGATTCGGGAGAGGTCGTTGGAGATGAGCCGGTTCACGGTCTCCAGGGCGCCCGGGCCGGTGAACTCGATCTCGCCCATGTGGGAGACGTCGAAGAGGCCGACAGCGGTGCGCACGGCCTCGTGCTCGGCGGTGAGGGACGAGTACTGCACCGGCATGTCCCAGCCGGCGAAGTCGACCATGCGGGCCCCCAGCTTGCGGTGGGCCTCGTTGAGGGGCGTACGCCGGGTCATTGACTTCTCCATGATGGGCAGGGGGTGGCGAAACGGCGCGGACTATAGCGGCGCACCTTCTCCGATCAAGGCCGACGCGGAAGGGACTAAACTCCTCCCGACATGAAGATTCGCAACTGCCTCAACCCCTCCAAGCCGAGCTTCTCCTTCGAGTTTTTTCCTCCCAAGACGGACGCGGGCGTGGCCTCGCTCCTGCGCACGGTGGAGGAGCTTGCGCCGCTGGAGCCGGGATTCGTGTCGGTGACGTACGGGGCGGGCGGGAGCACGCGCGACCGGACGGTGGACCTGGTCACGCACATCAAGAAGCACACCGGCATCGAGGCGATGGCGCACCTGACGTGCGTGGGACACACCCGCGACGAGCTTCGTGACGTGCTGCGCCGGCTCGACGCGGCAGGCATCGAGAACGTGCTCCTGCTGCGAGGGGACCCGCCGCTGGGGCAGGCGACGTTCGAGCCGGTGCCCGGAGGCTTCCGCTACGCGGAGGAGTTGGTCCGATTCGTTCGAGAAGAGGATTTCAACTTCTGCCTGGGAGGCGCGTGCTATCCGGAGGGCCACGTGGAGACGGCGTCGCGCGAGGACGACCTCAAGCACCTGAAGGCCAAGGTGGATGCGGGGATGGACTTCGTGGTGACGCAGCTCTTCTTCGACAACGCCTTCTATTTCGACTTCGTGGAGCGGGCGCGGCGGGCGGGCATCAACGTCCCCATCGTTCCCGGCATCATGCCCATCACCAACTACGAGCAGGTCCAGCGCTTCACGCGCATGTGTGGCGCGACAGTGCCCATGCGTCTGGCGTTGCAGATGGAGCGCGTGAAGGATCAGCCTGACGCCGTCGTGCAGCTGGGTGTCGCGCACGCCACGGTGCAGTGCATGGAGCTGCTCGCGCGCGGAGTGCCGGGCATCCACTTCTACACGCTGAACAAGTCTCCCGCGACGCGGATGATCGTGGGCGCGCTGAAGGGGCGGTCATGAGCGGTCCTGGTCCTCAGCTGGAGTCGGGCGACCCGCGCATCAAGATCTTCCAGATCGTGCGCTTCCCGGCGTTCTTCCTGCTCGTCGTGGGCGTGCTGCACGTCACCTTCAGCCTGCTCGGCGGGCTGCTGGCGGCGCTGAAGGTGGCGTCGCCCTTCTCGACGCCGGGGCAGGCGCCGGTGGTGCTGGAGTTCACGACGGGCTTCACGCTGGCCATCCTGGGCGGGATCCTCTGCGGGGTGCTCGCCGTCTGGGGCGCGTGGAACGCGATGAACCTCAAGGGGTACGGCCTGGCGACGGTGGGCGCCATCTGCGCGATGTACACGCTGACGCCCGGCTGTTTCGTGGGCGTGCCGGTGGCGGTGTGGATGCTCTTCACGCTGCGCCGTGACGGGGTGCGCGAGGCCTTCGCACCATGAACCCGCGCGCCGTCCGCACGGTGCGCTTCCTGCTCACGGGCCTTGGGAACGTGGGCGTGCCGCTCCTGGAGATCATCCAGTCGCGCGCATCGCTGTTGATGGAGCGCTACCGGCTGGAGCTGTTGCCGGTGGGGCTGGCGGACTCGGGCGGCGCGGCGGTGTCGCCGAACGGGTTGGACATCGGCGCGGTGCTGGCGGTGAAGCGGGCGCGGCATTCCGTGGCGTCGCTGCCGGTGGTGGGGCGTCCGGGGTTGAGCGGGCGAGACCTGGTGCGCGAGGTGAAGGCGGACCTCTTGCTGGAGGCCACGCCCACGAGTTTCCAGGACGGGCAGCCCGGGTTGGACATCACGCGGGACGCGCTGTCGCGAGGCATGGCGGCGGTGCTCGCGAGCAAGGGGCCGCTGGTGCTGGGGTTCCAGGAGCTGGCGGGCATGAGCGACCTGGAGTCGCCGGGCCGCCCTCCCCTGCGCTTCAGCGCGGCGGTGGGCGCGTCGATGCCGCTGGTGAACGTGGGCCGCCGGGACCTGGCGCTGGGGAAGCTGGGCCGGTTCGAGGGCGTGCTCAACAGCACCAGCCACCTGCTGCTGTGCCGCATGGCGGAGGGCAGGACGTACGAGGCCGCGCTGGCGGAGGCGCAGTCGCTGGGCATCGCGGAGACGGACCCCACGCTCGACGTGGATGGCTGGGACACGGCGGGCAAGCTGGTCATCCTGGCCAACGCGGTGATGCGCGTGCCGACGATGCTGAAGGACGTGGCCGTAACGGGCATGCGCGGCGTGACGCGCGCGGAGCTGGACGCGGCGACGGCGAAGGGCGGCCAGGTGCTGCTGCTGGCGCGCGGCGAGCCCGTGGGCGGCGAGCAGTGGGAGTGGAGCGTGCGGCCCACCGCCGTGGACTCGGCCCATCCCCTGGCCCGGCTGGGCGCGATGGAGATGGGCGCGGTGTTCCGCAGCGACCTGCACGGCGTGAACACCGTCATCAACGGTGAGCAGGGCGCGCGGGGCACGGGCGCGGCGATGCTGAAGGACGTGCTGGAGATCTTCCCGGACTGAGGGGGCGTCACGGGGCACGGGGAAGATGTGCGAAGCTCCTGGGTCCCACCGGCGTGGACCCGACGCGCCGTTCTCCCCGAGGTACACCATGAAGCTGCTCCGCCGCTCCGACCTCCCGAAGATGGCTTCCCTCCTGATGCTGTTCGCGGCGCCCTCGTTCGCGGCGGAAGACACCCAGGTGTCCTCTGTGCAGGCGCCCGTCGAAGAGGGAGATAAGTGCTCCGTCTGCGGTCCTGCCCCCTGCTGCGTGGTGCTCTGGACCGCGTGGTGCGGCTGCCCGTTCGCCAGCACGGCCAGCGTCGAGAACGAAGCCCCTGCGGAGGAGCTCCTGGCGTGTGCGCCCCAGAGCCAGCCGCAGACGGCTCAGGAGCAGAGCCAGTCGCTGTAGTTCCTGTCCGCGCGCCCCCGGACGGAACAGGTCCGGGGGCTTCGCGTCTCATCCGCGAGTCGCGGCGAGGAGCCGATCCAGGAGCGGCTTCACCAGATCTTCACCTCGTAGCTGGGAGCGCCAGCGGTGAGGAATGCCATTCACGCCGTGGATGAGGCCCGCGATGCCGCCCGCCACGCAGGCCGTGGTGTCCGTGTCGTGGCCCAGCCGGATGGCGGATTTGACGATCTCTTCGTAGGTCTTCCCGTTCGCCACGCAAGCGCGTGCGGAGCGCAGGCAGTCCACGACGTAGCCGCCGCCCGTCCCCGGTGCGGGGTCGTCCGGTCGGACGTGGGCTTCCAGTTCCTCCCTCTGTGGGAAGCCTTCGACGTACAGGTCCCGGAAGGTGGCCACGGCTTCAGCCCACGGGTCCGCCGCGCCTTCGAGGATGCGACGAGCCCAAAGACAGTACAGCGCGCAGCACACCTGGGCGCGCACATGGCCATGCGTGACGCGTGACTGCGCCATGGCATCCGAGACGAGTGCGGCATCCTTGCCCCGATGCCACAGGGCCAATGGCAACACACGCATCAGTGAGCCATTGCCGTTGTCCATCGTGCCATTGGGGCCCGCGAGCATCGCCGGGGTGCCATCGCGCAACCGGCGCAGGGCGGTGCTGGTCTGGATGCCCACGTCGAACACGTCGCCATCCACGGCGAGGTAACCCCAGTCCTGCCAGTTCACCAGCCGCCGCCCCAGGTCCTCGCAGTCGAGCCGCTTCTGATACGTCAGCGAATCCAGGAGGCACAGCGCATGGGCGCCATCGTCCGACCACGTGCCCGGGGGGACGCGATCATGCGCGCGATCGAACCCCGGAGGTGGGTCGTATTCGATGGCCTCTGGGGAGGGAATCCTCTCCGGCCGGTGGAACTCGTAGGGCACGCCCAGCGCATCGCCTATGAGCAGCCCATACAACCCTCCCGCAATGCGCTCCTCGCGGTTCATCATGTCCAAGCCTCCCTGTTCCGGACATAGTGTACCACGGACACCATTGTCGTGTCTTGGCGTTCCTATTGAGGAGGAGGCGCGGGGATGGAGCGGGACGAAGTGGGCTCGCCCAGGATCAACAGCAGTTCCGCGCGGCGGTTCTCGCCCCGGCCTGATTGTGTCCCATTGGAGCCTGCGGGCCGACGCGCACCGAGTCCCCGGGCCTCCAAGCGGTGGGCCGGGACGCCCTTCCGCATGAGGTAGTCACGAACCGCCTCCGCGCGAGCCAGGGACAGGCGCTGGTTGGAGGCAGATGAACCTTCCGCGTCCGTGTGGCCTTCAATGACGACGCGCTCCACCTCCGGATGCTCCAGGAGCACCCGCGCCACCTGATCCAACACGCGCGAGCGGCCCGGCAGCGTCGTCACGCCGACCTCGAAGAAGACCTGGCCATGGAGGACGAGGCGCTCGCGGGTCAGCGTGACGAGCGGGTCGCCGGTCTCGGGGCAACCGCCGTGCTCCCGGGTCCCCTTCTCATGGATGCAGGCATCCAGCGCGTCCACGACACCGTCCCCATCCGTGTCTGTGTCGGACCAGGCCGGCTCGACGGAAGGCTCGGGCGTGGGGGGCTCGGGAGGCGTGGGTTCGGGCTCGAGCTGGGGCTCGGCGGGAGCACGCGGCAGTCCCTGGACGAGCTCGTAGACGATGTCCTCCGGGGGCGGAGGCGGCGGCTTGTCGAAGAGCATCAGAGCCAGTCCCGCGAGCACCCGGAAGCGGGGCGTCCCAGGTTCCGAGCCCAGGCCCGCGCTGCCCATGGCGAAGAACTCGAACGGCCGGATGGGTGCGTAGCGCAGGCCGCCCAACAGCTCGCCGCTGAAGCGCTGCTGCCGCCAGGAGTAGGCACCCAGCGCGGACACCTCCGCGCGGAGGGCGTAGCCCACCGTCACACCCGCACCGGCGCGAAGCTCGTTGCCCACGCCGTTGATGCGGTCCACGCTGGAGCCGGACACACCGCGACGCAGGAGCACGCCCAGTTCCAGCGCCGGAGCCACGGCCCCCCACCGTTTGCCCATCATGACGCGGCCCTGGCCGCGGACACCCCGGTCGCGGGCAAACGCTCCCGAGCCGCCCACGGGCAACCGCAGGTCCAGGTCCACCGCAAGGTGGAAGGCGTCGGGAGCGGAGGTCCCCAGCAGGCCCAACCGGGCCGCGACCCGTGGCGCCCCCAGCCCGCTGCGCGAAGGCGAGGCGATGGACAGCGAGGTGCTCAAGTCCGCGCCACTCTGGTGGATGACGCCCGGAAGCTGGGCCTGAAGCTCCAGCCAGGGCAGCACGCCGACGGCCATCGACACCAGTCCGGTGGTCCGGGACAGGACGAGCGAAGGCTCCAGCAAGCCGTTCGGTATCCGCAGGGAGGAGTGCTGGTAGTGCGCCATCACGGAGATGCGCAGCGCCCCGGGCGCCAGCAGCTCGCCATTTCCGAACGCGAGGGGTCCCAGCCCCGGGTTCGGATCCAGGCGCTCCAGGGAGAACGTGGGCAGGGCCGTGGCGTCCTGGGCACGCGCTGGGGTGGCAAGTAGCAACAGCCCCAGCGCGGCCCCGCCCACTGCGCATCGATGCAAGGCCGGACCCATGCACGCATCTTCCGTCATGTCCCGCCCTGGGCGAAGAGGAATGGCGGTTAGACTCCCCTCCCCGCTTGGAGACACGCTCATGAAAATGCAGCCGTTGAGGAAGTCTTGGAGATTGTTGGTCGGCGCGTTGCTGTTCGCTGGCTGCGGCCCCGAAGCCACCCAGGAGACCTCTGACCGCCCGGTGCACGCGATGACTCCGCCCAACAGCTGTGACGAAAGCGTGGATGTCGGATGGTGTCGCGTCTACAGCGACCGCGTGCCCTGCAACAACGGCATCGAGATGTATGCCATCTGGACACAGGATGGCTGGTGCATCCCGCGCGACGTCTGCAAGTACAGCCAGGGTCCCGAAATCATCTGTCCACAGTGACGATTCCAGTCGCTCCCGATTGGAACTCGGGCCATGGCTTCCAATTCGGATTTCCAAGCTAGACTGTTCCAGCGGCCCCACCCCGTCACGGAGACAGCCATGCAATGGCATTCATTGGTGAAGTCAGTTGGAATGGCGGCGGGCGCTGCGATGCTTCTCGTCGCCTGCGGGCCTGAAGCAGCGCAGGAAGCACCGCCGGAGACGCAGTCCTCGGAGTCAGACCGTCCGGTGCACGCCATGGCACCACCGACCAGCTGTGACCCGGACACCGATATCGGCTGGTGCCGAATTCCCACCGACCGCGTCCGCTGCGCGAATGGCTTCTACATGTATGCCTATTCGACGCCGGACGGCTGGTGCATCCGTTACGACGCATGCAAGAACCAGGGCGGTCCGTACGTCTGCGGTCTGTAGAGAGCTTTGCCTTCGGGGCTCCCCGTCCTCATATGGGCAGGGAGTCCCGAACGATTCATGGACTCAAGCGGCACTCCATCAATCGCCAAGCCCCTCGTAGATTGGCTCGTCCCGCCCTCTCCCCGACACCAGCACTTCGCCTCGGCGTGCAAGACGTCCCGTTGCCTCACGCATCGAGAGCGACAGATCCGGCTCGCAAGCCACGAGCATTCCGTAGGCTATCGCGAACGGCCCAGCGATCAGCGTCTTGAATGTACTGTTGTTGCTCGAATCCAGCGCGTCCACGAGATGGGTTCCACACCAACTCCTCTTGCCACTGAAACAAGACGCCCATCTTTACCCCCCAAAAGGCTTGCGATGTACTTCTCTTCCTTGATGTTTAGCGCTGGCAAGACAGCCCAGGAAGTCCTCGCGGTGTATACGTCGGCGCTGGGCGAAGCTGTTGCGTCAGCAACCGGCAAGGACGGTGGGCTATGGGGCACGGCCGCCACGGTTGAAATGCGCATGGGTCCCGCCACCGAGGAGGATGTGTATTTCTCGCGGAGAGCAGGCGGATTTGACGCAGCACTCGCCCTCTCTTTGGATTGGCAAGGCAGCCGACGTCGCTCACGCAGAGGAGTTCAGAAAAATCTTGAATGGAGTCGTCGCCGTCTGCGACGCGTTCGGATGCGACTGCGCCTATATCGGGAACGACGTCGTGCGCTTTACCGTAATCTCTGGCCGCGTCATCTTCAATCAGGCTGCCGGTGTTACCGACGAGGAGCGCCTTCGCGGGTTTTCACGGTCGCACTCCGTGAAGGCATTTCCCGTCTTGCAATGGAGCGATGACCGTCTCGCCTCCCTGCCCAAGCATGGACAGGGAGGTCCTGCCGATCACATCACTTCCCAGCGCGCTGAGCCGCCTCCAGCGTGTTCTTCATCAGCATCGCGATCGTCATCGGCCCCACCCCACCCGGCACCGGCGTGATGAACGACGCGCGCTCCGCCGCGGCGGCGAACTCCACATCCCCCACCAGCTTCCCATCCGCCTTGCGATTCATGCCCACGTCAATCACGACCGCGCCGGGCTTGATCCACGCGCCCTTCACCAGCTCCGGCACGCCCACGGCCACCACCAGGATGTCCGCCTGCGCCACCTCCGCCGGCAGGTCGCTCTTGCGGTGGCACACCGTCACCGTCGCGTCCTTCTGCAGCAGCATCAGCGCCTGCGGCTTGCCCACGATGTTGCTGCGCCCCACCACCACCGCGCGCTTGCCGGCCGGATTGCACCCGACCTCTTCCAACAGCCGCATCACCCCATAGGGCGTGCACGCTCGCGTCGCCGGCCTGCCCAGGAGCAGATTCCCCGCGTTCATCGGGTGGAAGCCGTCCGCGTCCTTCTCCGGCTTCACCGCCGCGATGATGGCGTCCGCGTCGATGTGCTTGGGCAACGGCAGCTGCACCAGGATGCCGTGCACCGCCGGGTCCTCGTTCAGCCGGTGCACCAGCGCCAGGAGCGCGTCCTGGGTGATGGTCTCGTCCGGGTGGTGCTCCCAGGAGTTGAAGCCCACCTCCTCGGCGGCCTTCTTCTTCCCCGTCACATAAATCTTGGACGCCGGGTCCTCTCCCACGCGCACCACGGCGAGACCCGGGGTGATGCCGCGCTCCGCCTTCAGGCGCGTCACCTCCTCCTTGATCTCCGCCCGCACGCGCGCCGCCACTGCCTTGCCGTCAATCAACTGAGCCGTCATGCGACCCACCTTATGCAAGACTGGCCCGGCACAAGGGAGCGAAGCGAAGGCATGGGCGCGGGAAAAGTTCTCGGGGCGATGTTGGGTCTCATGGCCGGCCTCCTCATGGGCGGGCCCTGGGCCATTGTGCTCGCCCTCATCCTGGGCACCGCCCTGGGCCACTACTTCGACGAACAGCACGGCGCTCCCCCGGACTTCCCTGAAATCCTCAGCGACTTCCCCTCCACCTTCGAGCCGCCTCCTGAACAAGTCCCCCTCACCCAGGGCCCGGGCGAGTTCCCCATCGTCCAGGCCCCGGACGAGGACCCGCTCGACCGCGACATCACCGCCCTCTTCGTGGACGTGGCCCGCGCCGACGGCGACATGCGCCGCGAGGAGGTCCGCGAGGTCCGCCGCTACTTCGAGGAGGTCCTCCACGCCGACGCCCACACCGTCCAGGCCGTGCGCCGTTACCTCAAGGACTTCCTCTCCCGCCCCGCCTCCCTGGAC
>NZ_RAWF01000085.1:0-35080 GCF_003612075.1 Corallococcus sp. CA041A | reverse complement strand
GCCGAGGCTCCAGCCGCCGCCCGCCGCCAGATCGAGCGCTGCCGCGACACCTTCGCCTACCTGGGCGCCCGCCTGCGCCGCACGCCACCTCGCTTCGTCGTCACCTGCGCCCGGGGCAGCTCCGACCATGCGGCCGTCTACGGCAAGTACCTCATCGAGACCACGCTGGGCCGCGCCGTCGCCTCGCTGGGTCCCAGCGTCGCGTCCGTCTACAACACGCGCTCCCTGGACCTGCGCGACGCGCTCTTCATCGCCGTGTCCCAGTCCGGCCAGAGCCCCGACCTCCTGCGCATGACCGAGGCCGCCCGCGCGGGAGGCGCCGTCGTCCTGGGCTTCATCAACGACGAAGCCTCGCCGCTGGCCGCGCTGTGCGACGTGCACATCCCGCTGTCCGCCGGCCCCGAGCACAGCGTCGCCGCCACCAAGTCCTATCTGCTCTCCGGGCTCGCCTTCCTCCAGCTCGTCGCGCACTGGTCTGACTCCGCGGAGCTGCATGACGCCGCCCGGCGGTTCCCGGACGCGCTGGAGGCCGCCGGCAAGCTCGACTGGTGGCCCGCGCTCTCAACGCTCAAGGACGCCAGCAGCCTCTATGTCGTCGCCCGGGGCAGCGGACTGGGCGCCGCACTGGAGATGGCCCTCAAACTCAAGGAGACGTGCCGTCTGCACGCGGAAGCCTTCAGCACCGCGGAGGTCCTCCATGGTCCGCTCGGGCTCGTGCGGCCGGGCTTCCCCGTGCTCGCGCTGGGGCAGGAGGACAACGCCGCGCAGGGCACTCGCGAAGTCGTGCAGCGCATGGTCGAACTGGGCGCGAACGTCCACACCGCCCTGCCCGTCCCCGGCGCGCAGGCTCTGCCCACGCTGCCGGACCTCCCCACGGCCATCGCTCCGCTCTGCCAGGTGCAGAGCTTCTACTTCGCGGTGCACCAGCTCGCGACGGCTCGAGGCCTGAACCCGGATGCGCCCGCGCACCTGCGCAAGGTCACGGAGACCGTGTGACGACGACCATCCTCCATGGCGCACGCGTCTTCACCGGGGACCAGCTCCTCGAAGGTCACGCCATCGTCATCGAGGACGGCACCGTCCGCGCCGTGGTGCCCCAGACCGGACTCCCCACCGGAGCCACCGTGCACACGCTGCCCGGTGGCACCCTCCTGGCTCCCGGCTTCGTGGACGTGCAGGTCAACGGCGCGGGCGGCGTGCTCTTCAACGACACGCCCACCGAGGAGGCCGCGCTCGCCATCGCCTCGGCCATGCGCGCGTGCGGCACCACGGGCCTGCTCCCCACCTTCATCACCGACGACGCCGCCCGCATGCGCGAAGCCTGCGAGGCCGCGCTCACCGCCACCGCGCGCCCTGACAGCGGCGTGCTCGGCATCCACCTGGAAGGCCCCTTCATCAGCCGCGAGCGCGCTGGCGTCCACGTGCCCTCGTTCATCCGCACGCCCGACCCTCGCGACCTCGACTACCTCACCGCCCTGCCCCGCCGCTTCGCCGCGCACGGCGGCCGCGTGCTGATGACGCTCGCTCCCGAGTGCGTGGACGATGCCACCCTGCGCCGCCTCGCCACCTCCGGCGTCGTGCTCAGCGCGGGCCACACCGCCGCCACCAGCGAGCGCACCACCCAGGCTCTAAACGCAGGCGTGCGAGGCTTCACCCACCTGTTCAACGCCATGCCGCCGGTGATGAACCGCCAGCCCGGGCCCGTCGTCGCCGCGCTCACCCATGACGACGCGTGGTGCGGCGTCATCGCGGACGGCGTGCACGTGCACGCGGACAACCTGCGCCTGCTCCTCAAGGTCAAACCGCCGGGCAAGGTGTTCCTCGTCACGGACGCCATGCCGCCCGTCGGCACGCCCGTCACGTCCTTCACCCTTCAGGGACGCACCATCCTGCGCCGCCACGGACGCCTGGAGACGGAGGACGGCACGCTCGCGGGCGCGGACATCGACCTCACCACGGCGGTGCGCCACTGCGTCCAGTCGCTGGGCGTCCCCCTGGAGGAAGCCCTGCGCATGGCCTCGCTCCATCCCGCCACCTTCATGGGACTGCATGGCCACCGGGGCCGCATCGCTCCCGGCCATCGCGCGGACCTGGTGCTGTTGAAGCCGGACCTTTCCGTCCACACCACATGGGTGGGCGGGCAGGCGAAAAGCATTCACAGCGATTAACCCGGAAAAATGGGTGCGTGACTCCTTCCGCGTGTACCGCAGGCGAGGAGAACACGAATGCGTCGTAGCAAATGGATTGTGGGCCTGGTGGCGTCCGCGCTGACCGTCGCCGGTTGTGGCCAGGAGTCCTTCGCTCCCGAAGCCGAGGGCCCGGGCAGCGTGATGAAGGCACCGCTGGATGCCGCGTGGGCCGTGGGCGTCGCCTACTCCGTGGGCACTCGCGTCACCTTCGAAGGCCGCGTCTATGAGTGCCGTCAGGCCCACACGTCCCAAGCGGACTGGACGCCGACGGCCGTGGCGGCGCTGTGGCTGGACCTGGGCCCCGTCACGGGTGGTGGCGACACCACCGCGCCCGTCGTCACCGCGTCGAGCAGCAGCACGAGCGTCACCGCCGCGGGCTCCATCACCCTCTCCGGCAGCGCCACGGACAACGTGGGCGTGACCAAGATTGAAATCCTGGAGAACGGCACCCTCGTCGCCACCGCGTCCTCCTATACGCGGAGCTTCTCCGGCTCCGGCCAGAACGGCACGTACACGTACACCGTGAAGGCGTACGACGCCGCGGGCAACGTGGGCTCGAAGACCGTCACGGTCACCGTCTCCATCCCCTCCAACGGCGATGTCACCGCTCCCGTCGTCACCGCCAGCGCCAGCGCGTCGCGCATCACCGCCGCGGGCTCCGTCACCGTCTCCGCGAGCGCCACGGACAACGTGGGCGTGACGAAGATTGAAATCCTGGAGAACGGCTCGCTCGTCGCCACCGCGTCGTCGTTCACTCGCGCGTTCTCCACGTCCGCGCAGAACGGCACGTACACGTACACCGTGAAGGCGTACGACGCCGCGGGCAACGTGGGCACCAAGACCGTGAGCGTCGTGGTGGAGCTGCCCGGCACGCCTCCTCCGGGTGGCAAGCGCATCGTCGGCTACTTCACCGCGTGGGGCATCTACGCGCGCAACTACCAGGTCTCCAACGTCCCGGCGTCGAAGCTCACGCACATCAACTACGCCTTCTCCAACATCACTCCGGACGGCAAGTGCGTCCTCGGGGACTCGTTCGCGGACATCGACAAGGGCTTCGGCTTCCCCGGTGAGTGGGACCCCGGCGCGCTGCGCGGCAACTTCCGCGCGTTCAAGGAGCTGAAGAAGACGAACCCGAACCTCAAGCTGCTCATCTCCATTGGCGGCTGGAGCTGGTCCAAGTACTTCTCGCAGGTCGCCGCCACCTCCGCGTCGCGCACCGCGTTCGTGAAGTCCTGCGTGGACCTGTACGTGAAGGGCCAGTTCCCCGGCGTCACCCCGGCCAACGGCGTGGGCGTGTTCGACGGCATCGACGTGGACTGGGAGTACCCCACCGGCGGCGGCCTGCCGGACAACATCAGCAGCCCCGCGGACAAGGTGAACTACACCCTGCTCATGCAGGAGTTCCGCACCCAGCTGGCCGCCGTGACGGCGCAGACGGGCCAGCCCTACCTGCTCACCATCGCGTCGGGCGCGTCGCCGGACCTGCTCGCCAACAAGCAGGAGACCGTGAAGCTGGCCGGCATCCTCGATTGGATCAACGTGATGTCCTACGACTACCACGGCGCCTTCGAGAGCACGGTCAACTTCCACTCCGCGCTCGACCGCGTGACGGGTGACCCGGGCGCCACCGACGGCTTCTACACGGACGGCTCCATCGCCAAGATGCTCCAGCTGGGCGTGCCCGCCTCCAAGATCGTCGTGGGCGTTCCGTTCTACGGCCGCGGCTGGGGCAACGTGCCCAATGTGAACAACGGCCTGTTCCAGTCCGGCGTCCCCACCAAGGGCACCTGGGATGACGGCCAGTCCGGCCTCACCGGCGTGTTCGACTACAAGGACCTCAAGGCCAACTACGAGCGCGCGGGCTCCGGCTACACGAAGTTCTTCCACCCGGAGAGCAAGCAGGCCTACGTCTACAGCCCGTCCACGAAGGTGTGGGTGGCCTACGACGACGTGCAGAGCATCAACGCCAAGTCGGACTACATCCTGTCCAAGAGCCTGGGCGGCGCGATGTTCTGGGAGCTGAGCGGCGATGACGGCAGCCTCGTCAACGCGCTCTACAACAAGCTCCACTGACGTCCGTCCCCGAGTCAGGGGCACCCACACCGGGGCCGGCACGGGCATCACGCCCGCGCCGGCCCTGTGCGTTTTCGTGCCCCGGCCTTCACGGGCCCACCCCGCCCCACACCGGTCCGGCATAGAGTGGGAAGTGGATTGGTTGCCTGCCCGCCGTCCGGGGCCACATGCAGGGGAAGGCCGTGACGGGTCCGCCTGTTCACTGGCGTCATCGCCCCCTGCCTGCCCCCGGGCGCCGTCGAACTTCGAGGAGAACGGATGTCGCGTTTCACATCGCTGGCCGCACTTGTCGTGCTCACCTGCCCCGTGCTGGGGCTCGCGAAGCCGAACGCGGACGACCGGGCCCGCGAGTACGCGGCCGAGGCCGTCAAGGCCGCCAACTCGCCACGCGGCGGCGCCGCGCTCCTGCGCATGCACGCGCTGGTGGATGACGTGGAGGACCTCACCCCGCTGGTGAGCACCTACCAGCAGATTGCGTCGCGCCGCACGTCGGACGCGAACACGCGCACCACCGCGCAGCTGCTGCTGATGGACGCGGAGCGCTCGCGCGGCCGCATGGTGCGCGCCAACGAGGTCCGCCAGTGGCTGGGCTTCGTCAACGACTACTACGTCGTGGGCGGCTTCGAGAACGAGGGCAAGGCCGGCTGCGACACGGACTTCGGTCCGGAGGCCGCCAACCTGGACCTCACCGCGCGCTACCCCGGCGCCAAGGGCCACGAGGCCACCTGGCGCAAGCTGTCCGTCACGTCTGCGGACGGCTACGTGGACCTGGCCACCGCCGTGCGCCCCAACAAGGAGTCCGTGGCGTACGCGCTCACCTGGCTGGAAGTGCCCCAGGACACGCGCGTGGCGCTGGGCCTGGGCACCTCCGGCGGCTACCGCCTGTGGGTGAACGGGCAGCTCGCGTCCAAGGAAGACCGCTACAACCTGCCGCGCCCGGACCAGACGCGCGTGTCGGTGAAGCTCAAGAAGGGCCTCAACCGCGTGCTGGTGAAGGTGTGCCAGGAGTCCGGCCCGCTGGGCTTCTACCTGCGCTCGGAGTCCGCGTCCGCCCGCGCCTCGCTGCCCGCCAAGGCCCCCGCCCTGGAGCGCATGCCCGCGCCCGCGCCGCAGCCCCTGCCCACGCTGACCTCCTCGCTGCGCGCGCTGGTGGAGAAGAACCCGGACGACGCGGCCCTGCGCGGCGACTACGCCCAGGTGCTGTCCTTCTTCCGCGCGTATGACGAGCGCGAGCACACCGCCAGCGCCGAGGCCGCGCTCGCGGCGGAGAGCGCCCCCAACGACGCGCGTCTGCAAGTGCTGGCCGCCAACACCCAGACGGACGACCTCAACGAGCGCCGCCGCTTCCTGGAGGCCGCCGTGAAGGCGGACCCCACCTACGCCCCGGCGCGCCTGGCGCTGGCGGACCATGAGATGGACCGCGGCCACCCGGAGCGCGTGCAGCCGATGCTCGCTCCCATCCTGGAGGTGGAGGACGGCCGCAACGTGCCGGGCGCGCGCCTCCTGCTCGCCCGCGCGGCGGAGGCCCTGGGCGAGCGTGCCCGGGCGCACGCGCTGATCGAGGAGGCCTTCCGTCAGCAGCCGCGCGTGCCCCGCGTGGTGCGCGTGGCCGCCGCGGCGTCCCGTCAACTGGGCCGCGCCCAGGAGGCCATGGACCGCATGCGCGTGGTGCTGGCGCTGCGCTACGACGACTCCAACACCCGCCGCCAGCTGGCCTCCATGCTCGCGGACGCGGGCAAGGTGGACGCCGCCGAGCGCGAGTACGCGAAGCTCACCGACCTGAACCCCTTCGACAACGGCAGCCGCGTGCGGCTGGCGGAGCTGAAGGCCGCCAACGGCGCCGCGGAGGAGGCCACCGTCCTCTTCACCGAGGCCAAGGCGCTCTCTCCGGATGAGCCGGAAGTGTACGAGCGCGAGGGCCGCGCGCTGCTGGCCGCCGGGCAGCGCGAGCCCGCCCTGGCCGCCTTCGAGAAGTCGCTGGTGCTGCGCCCGCAGAACCCCGGCCTCAAGGAGGCCCTGCGCACGCTCAAGGGTGAGTCCGAGAGCGCGGGCACCCAGTACCTGGTGGACTCGAAGCCCCTGTCCAAGGAGGCCGAGGGCTACATGAACGAGGACGCCCTGTACCTCGTGGACAACACCTACGTGCGCGTGCAGAAGAGCGGCCTGTCCAGCCGCATGCAGCAGATGGTGGTGCGCGTGTACAACCAGCGCGGCGTGGACGCGTTCCGCAGCGTGCCGGTGACGTACTCGCCGGACCGCCAGGAGGTGCGCGTGCTGCGCGCCCGCGTGACGAAGCCGGACGGCTCCGTGGTGGACAGCTACGGCGACGCGGACCGCAACATCAACGAGCCGTGGACGGGCATGTACTACGACGCCCGCGCGCGCATCCTGTCGTTCCCGTCGCTGGCCGCCGGTGACACGCTGGAGCTCACCTACCGCCTGGACGACACCGCGCAGGACAACCTGCTGTCGGACTACTGGGGCGACGTGGAGAGCGTGCAGGGCGTCTACCCGAAGGTTCGCTTCCAGTACGTCGTGGACATGCCCAAGGAGCGGCCGCTGTACTGGAACAAGAGCCGCCTGGCTGGCGTGGACCAGCAGCAGGAGGCCCCCGAGTCCGGCCGCACCGTGTACCGCTTCGGCGCGAAGCACGTCTCCAAGGTGGTGCCGGAGCCGGGCATGCCGGGCTGGGCGGAGGTCGCCCAGAACCTGCACATCTCCACGTACAAGACGTGGGACCAGGTGGGCCACTACTGGTGGGGCCTGGTGCGTGACCAGCTCCAGCCCAACGCGGAGCTGAAGACCACCGTGGACCAGGTGCTCACCGGCGTGGACCGCAAGGACCAGCTGGCCGTCGTGCGCGCCATCTACTCCTTCGTCGTCACCAACACCCGCTACGTGGCGCTGGAGTTCGGCATCCACGGCTTCAAGCCCTACCGCGTCGACCGCGTGCTCGCGCGCCGCTTCGGCGACTGCAAGGACAAGGCGAGCCTCATCCACTCCATGCTGAAGGTGGCGGGCGTGGACAGCCGGCTGGTGCTCTTGCGCATGCGCAACCTGGGCGCTCTGGACGCGGAGCCCGCATCGCTGGCGGCCTTCAACCACGCCATCGCGTACGTGCCGAAGTTCGACCTGTACCTGGACGGCACGGCGGAGTTCCACGGCGCCAAGGAGCTCCCCAGCGCGGACCGCGTGGCCAACGTGCTGGTGGTGGACCCCAACGGGACGAGCAACTTCCTCACCACGCCGGAGGCCAAGGCGGAGGACAACAAGACGACGCTGGCCATGGACGTGGCGCTGCGGCCTGACGGCGGCGCGGACGTGAAGGGCCAGAGCAGCGTGTCCGGCCAGTCCGCGCCGGACTACCGCCGCGCCTACCGCCCGGAGTCCACGCGCAAGTCCACCTTCGAGCGCGCCTGGGCGCAGAGCTTCCCCGGCCTCACCGTGCGCGAGGTGAAGCTCAGCGACACCACCCGCCTGGATGACGACGTGACGCTGGACTTCAACATGGGCATCCCGCGCTACGCGGAGGTGCTGCCCGGCGGAAGCCTGCGCTTCCTGCCCTTCGGCACGGGGCGCACCTACCAGCAGGCGTACGCGTCGCTCGCCGAGCGCCGCTTCGACCTGGTGATGTCCAGCCCCTGGGTGAACACCTTCAAGCTGCGCTACACGCTGCCCGGCGGCTACACCGTGGCGGAGATGCCGCAGGCGGTGGAGGAGACCACCCAGTTCGGCCGCGTGAAGCTCAGCTACCGCGTGGAGAACGGCGCGCTCATCGCCGACGGCGAGGTGGCCCTCTCCGTCGCCCGCATCAAGGCGGACGAGTACCCCCAGTTCCGTGAGTTCCTGGGCCGGGTGGACCGCGCCTTCGGCCGCCGCATCCTGCTGCAGGGGCCGGGGCAGAAGACGGCTTCGCGGTAATCGCGGACACTCGCGGCGCCTGCCTGGTGTCGCATGAGCACGGAGGGCTTGACCCGGACGCGGCCCTCCGTGCTTAAGCAGATGCATGCACCCTGCACGCGCGCTCGTCCTTGGCTGCCTGCTGGTGGCGACGGTCGCCACCGCCGCCACCCCCGTCGTCCAGCTCCCCGAAGGTGGCCGGGCGGTGGAGGTCATCCCCAAGGGCGTGCTGTGCGGCCCGGTGCGCGGCGGCTGGGTGCTGGAGGGCCGCACGCTCAAGCCGCCCACGCGCGCGGATGACGCCAGCCGCACGCTGGAGCTGAAGGTCGCCGCGGACGAGGCCTCCTGCGCCACGGCCACCGACACCGTGGTGGTGGTGGCCACCGGGCCCTTCCCGCGCATCGACAGCGCCGCCACCACGTTCTACCCGGACGACGGGCGCCTGGAGCTCAAGGGCACCGGCCTGAGGAACGTGGCCATTGCCTGGTCCGGGACACCCCGGGGCGTGGATCCGAAGACGGCCTCCGTGGACGGCCAGGACTTCTGCCTGGAGCCCAACGCCCCCAACGAGTGCGCCGTCCCGCTGACGCCCGGCCTGCCCACGGACGCGACGCTGTCGTGGGTCCCCGCCTACGGCCGCCGGGGCGCGGGTGTATCGACGTACGACGCCAACGGTCGCTTCCTGGACGACGAATACTTCCGCCTGCGCCCCGGCCGCACCGTGCTCACGCGGCCCCTGGTGCAGTCCTCCGGCGTGGACCTGTCCAAGGGCCCCGGCTACGCGGCGGTGACGCACTCGGAGGCCATCGCGTCCGTGGACTGCGGCACCGCGCGCTGCGAGGTGACCGAGGGCGCCGTGTCCATCCGCAACGTGCCGGGGTTGAACCCCACGGTGTCCTTGCGCCTGCGGCTGGTGCCGCGCGTGTTCTTCGCGAAGGGCGACGCGCTGGAGACGTCCTTCTCCGAGACGCTGCCCGTGCTCGCGTGCCCCATCACCGCCGTGGACGGCACCGTGCTGCGCGACGCGGAGGACTCCGGACTGGTGATGCGCCTGGACGCCGCCTGCGCGCACGACCCGCGCGGCCTGTTGTGGACGGTGAACGGCGCGCGCGTGCGGGTGGAGCGCGTGGTGAAGGCGCAGGACGGCACCTACGTGCTCCTGCGCACCAGCGGCACCAACGAGCCGCAGGTGACCGTCACCGCCATCACGTCACGCGTGGACGGCACGGTGGTGGCGTCGGAGACGGCGGACACGAAGCCCGTGCCGGACCCGCGCGCGACGCTGGAGTTGCCCGGCCACGGCAGCATCGACTTCGTGCCCACCAACCGCCCGGCGGAGGTGACGGTGGCGTCCAACGGCGGCCTGGGCCGCTTCGTCCTGCGCCCGCTGGGCGGCGCGTACACCGTGACGATGCGAGAGACCACCACGCTCATCCAGGGCGAGGCCACCGCCGGCGGCTTCGTGTCGCTGCGCTTCGCCTACCGGCTGCCCACGCTGCCCGCGGAGCTGGCCACGTCCGACCTGTTCGTCACCAACGAGCGCGTGCAGCGCGCGGTGCGTGAAGCCAGCGTGCCCACCAACGTGGAGAACCTGGTGGAGTTCATCTGCGCGGATAAGGAAGGCAACGACGAGAAGCTCGCGCCCAGCCGTCCGCACCGGCTGGAGTACGGCATGCGCAACACCTGCCGCGTCATCATCCACCGCGAGCGCCTCACGCTGGAGGAGGGCAACCAGGAAATCACCCTGCGCATCACCGTGACGAAGTCCGACAACTCCATCCGGGGCGAGAGCAGCGTGGACCAGCGCCTGTTCCTGCGACCCAAGGGCGAGGTGCGCGTCATCCCCGTGCAGGGCAACCTGGGCCAGTACGACCGCATCCTCGTGCAGGTGGCGCACGTCGCGGATGAGTCCCGCTACGCCCTCTCCACGGTGGACCGCACGGGCCTGCCGTCCGCGCAGTGGACCGCCATCGTGCGCGGCGGCATGTTCCGCCTCTACACCATGGCCACCATCCCCGCGGGCCTCTACCGCGCGACGCAGCCCACGGGACAGCTGGCCATCAACTTCGGCGTGCTGTCGCGCCTGGCGCTGCTCAACAACGAGGGCCAGGAGCGCCTGCTGGGCATCGAGATGGGCCTGATGGGCCTGGGCCTGGTGCCGCAGTCCGGGGACATCCAGTTCCCGCCCACGCTGGCGGCCGTGCTGGGCCTGGGACTGCGCGTGCCCATTGGCCCGGGCGCGGCGGTGGGTGCCAACGCATGGATTGCCCGCGAGTTCCGAGGCGACATCACCCGGCGCACCAGCGGCGACCCCACCACCGACACCGTGGTGCCCTCCAGCAAGTGGTCCTTCATCTTCGGACCCAGCATCTCCGTGGGCAACGTGGGCTTCAACCTCTGAAGCCCACGCCGCGCCCCGCGGCTACTTCCCGAGCAGCGCCTTCAGGAACCGCCGCACCTCCGGCGGCCCCTCCACGCGGTACGCCGCGCACGTGTGCTTGTTGCCCGCGTGCACGGTGATGCCGCCCGGGGGCACCGCGGCGAAGAGGTCCTCGTCGGTGACGTCGTCGCCCATGGCCACCACGCGCACGTCCGGCGCCTCCTGCTTCAGCACCTCCGGCACCACGCGGCCCTTGTTGACGCCCCGGGGCCGCACCTCCACCACCCGGTCGCCGGGCAGGATGTGCATGGGCTCCTGGGAGAACTTCTCGTAGAGCAGCAGGCGCAGCTCGCGCGCCTGGAGCGCTCCGAACTCCGCGTCCACCTTGCGGTAGTGCCACGCGAGCGACGCCGTCTTCTCCTCCACGAAAGAGCCCGTCACCCGCGCCGCGAACGCGTCCAGCACGGGCTTCACCTTTGGCTTCCACTCGAAGGACACGCCCGGCAGTGCCTGCCACGGCTGGCCCAGCCGCATGCGCGACCACAGGCCGTGCTCCGCGTGCAACCCCACGGGCAGCTCACCGAACCACGCCTCCAGCGTCTCGCGCGGGCGGCCGCTCACGATGTGCACGGAGATGTCCGGCCGGGCGCACAGCTCCTGGAGCAGCGTCATCAGCTCCGCGTCCGGCGCGGCCAGCTCCGGCATGGAAGCGAAGCCCACGAGCGTTCCGTCGTAGTCCAGGAACAGCACCTTGCGGCCCGGCCCCTTCAGCTTGTCCAACGCGAGCATGCCGTCCGGCAGCGGCGGCTTCTCCGCCACCGAGGGCAGCCCCTGGAGCCGGTCCAGGAAGCTGGCCACCCACCAGTGCACGTCCCGCGCCTTCACGCCCGCGCGCAGGTTGCGCATGCGCTCCTGGCGCTCGGGCCTGGGCATCTCCAGCGCCTGTTCGATGGCGTCCGCCATGCCCTCCACGTCGTAGGGGTTCACCAGCAGCGCGTCGCGCATCTCCGCCGCCGCGCCCGCGAACTCGCTGAGCACGAGCACGCCGTCGTCGTCCGGACGGGCCGCGCAGAACTCCTTGGCCACCAGGTTCATGCCGTCGCGCACGGGCGTCACCAGCATCACGTCCGCGCCGCGGTAGAGGCTCACCAGCTGCTTCTCGTTGAGCGAGCGGTAGAGGTAGTGCACGGGCGTGCTGTGCACGGTGCCGTAGAGGCCGTTGATGCGGCCCACCAGCTCGTCCACCGTCTCGCGGTATTCGGCATAGGCCTGCACCTGCGTGCGGCTGGGCACGGCCACCTGGATGAAGCGCAGGCGCCCACGCAGGGCCGGCTCCCGCTCCAGCACTCGCTGCACCGCGAGCAGGCGCCGGGGAATGCCCTTGGTGTAGTCCAGCCGGTCGATGCCCACGAGCAGCCGCTCGCCACGCGAGCGCTCCTGTAGCGTCTTCACCTCGTCCAGCACCGCGGGCTCGCGCGCCAGCGTCTCGAAGGCGGTGGAGTCGATGCCCATGGGGAAGGCGCCCACGCGCACCTCGCGCCCCTGGAAGAGGACGCGGTCGATGTCCGTGTCCAACCCCAGGTGCCTCAGCAGCGTGCCGGAGAAGTGCCGCACGTAGCTCACCGCGTGGAAGCCGATGAGGTCCGCGCCCAGCAGGCCCCGGAGCAGCTCGCCGCGCCGGGGCAGCGTGCTGAAGATTTCGGACGACGGGAACGGGATGTGGTGGAAGTAGCCGATGCGCGCGTGAGGCAGGCGCTGGCGCAGCATCCCGGGCACCAGCATGAGCTGGTAGTCATGCACCCAGATGGTGTCGCCCGGCTGATAGTGCTTCGCGGCCAGGTCGGCGAAGCGCTCGTTCGCCTTGCGGTAGGCGTCCCAGTCCCGGTCCTGCCGGGGGACGCGGTCCAGCATGTAGTGACACAGCGGCCAGAGCACCCGGTTGGAGTAGCCCTCGTAGAAGCGGCTGACCTCGCTGGCGGACAGGTACAGCGGCACGCAGCGCAGGTCCGCCAGCTGCTTCTCCACCTGCGAGCGCTGGGCGTCCGTCAGCCGCGAGACATCCCCGGGCCAGCCAATCCACATGCCTCCGGAGCGCTCATGCGGGCGGCTGAGCCCGGTGGCGAGCCCCCCGGCGCTGCGCACCACGGAGACGACATCCTTCTCCGCCTTGACGGTGACGGGAAGACGGTTCGAAACGAGCAGGAGTCGAGCCATAGACCCACTAGCTCTATTCACCCCCTCCGGGAATGGCTACCACCTTGTGCGCCTGGCTGACGTTTGAGGGCCCCTGCCCCGCCCGTGCCCAGCCGAGCCGGACCAGCAACTCGGGCTCCTTCCCTGCCTTCCAGATGAAGGCGTCCAGCACGTAGTGCGTGGCCTGCGGCAGCGCAAGCAGCGGCACCACGAGCGCCAGCACATCCGCCTCCAGGACGGGACCACTGTCGCCGAACAACACCGGGCGGTCGTGCCACACCAGCACGTCCCACAACCCTTCTTCCAAGAGCGCCAGTCCCGCGAGGAACAGCAGGAAGCCCGGCAGCCCCGCACGCAGGAGCACGCCCAATTCGCCGAAGCCCCCTTCCGCGTGGCGCCCGCGTGCGTAGCGGAACAGCAGCGCGAAGTACGGCACGCCGTGCAGCACCACGTTCATCACCGTGAACGCGAAGTCGTCCCGCGCGAGCACGATGCCGCCGAACCACGCCACCCACGTGGCCACGACCAGCAGCACCTTGCCGGCCTGCACGCCTTCGCCCCGCGCGATGCGCAAGCACTGGAAGCCCGCCCACAGCGTGAGCACCGCCGCGTGCGCGCCCAGCGCCGCGGTGCCCATCCACCGCGGGAGGCCGGAGATGAAGTCGTTCTCCACGAACCACCAGAACGAGCGAGGCAGGTTCGCGTGCCACCACACGGCGGGGCCCAGCGTGGCGGCGTAGATGGCCGCGGCATCCAGGCGCCGCTCGAAGGCGGACACGCGCGCCTTGCGGTCGTAGAGCGCCATCCAGCCGTACTGCTGGCGGATGAAGTGGAACAGCGCCACGTACGCGAACAGGCTCCAGAACGTGCCGGGAGACACCATGTACGCGAAGACGCCCGCCGTGTACGCGGCGAGCGGCGCGCCCACGTAGAGGCCCGGGCGGCGCGACACCTCGTCGCCGTCCAGGTACGTGCGGAACAGCGTGGACCAGACGTGCGCCACGTCCACGCCCACCACGAACAGGAGCCACGCCCACGCGGGCGTGTCCCCCACCGCTCCCAGCCACGGCGCGGCCAGCACGAAGGCCACGGACACAAGAGCGCTGCCGGCGAACACGGAGAGGTCCGCGCCAGGGCCGAACAGCCAGGCCTGCGCGGGCGAAAGGAGACGGGGCATCGGGCCCGGGAGATTAGCGCACTCTCCGGTCCTCCCTGGTCCTGGCACACCCACCTGACTTACCCGGTATTCAACCAATCCCTTGCATCTGAGCAGTCATTGAGATGGAAGCCGCTCACGGCCAAGACGGCGCGTGCGTGTCATTCCGTACGCGCGATTCGTTAGGCTTTGCGCCCCGCGCCCTCCTTTCCACCGGTCCCCGTCTGGAAGGGCGCGCTCCCACGCCCATGCGCAATGCCTCACCGGTTCCGGCCCGCCGGAATGTGACGTCCTCCACGCTGCTCTGCCTGCTCCTCGCCTCACTTCCCGCCCTGGGCGCCGAGCGCGCCTTGCCCTGGGAAGGGCCGGCCTTCACGGCTTCCGCCTCCGCCATGGCCACCAGCGCCGCGAAGCTGCCCGCGCCGGCGGGGGGCGGTGACGTGGAGGTCCTGCTGCGGGAAGGGAACTACCAGGAGCTGGGGCCCCACCGCTGGCGCACCACCCACCGCAACGTCTTCCGCATCCTCACCGCCGCGGGCGTGCGCCAGTGGGCCGAGGCCCGCGCCGAGTGGTCCCCCTGGCGCCAGCAGCGCCCCGTCCTCCGCGCCCGCGTCATCACGCCGGATGGGAAGGAGCACCCGCTGGATGAAGGGACGTTGCACGACGCGCCCGTGGAGGACGCGGCGCCGGACGTCTACAGCGACACCCGCGCGTTGCGCGCGCCGCTGCCCTCGCTCCGGCCCGGCAGCATCGTGGAGGTGGAGTCGGTGGTGGAGGACACGCAAGCGTTCTTCGACGCGGGCGTCGTCACGCACTTCTACTTCGCCAGCCCTGTGCCCGTGCGCAAGGTGCGCCTGGCCATCGACGTGGCCCCCAGCACCCAGCTCGCGCTGCGCGTCCAGGGGCTGCCGCTGGAGCCGCTGCCGCAGCACCAGTCCGACCGCAAGCGGCTGAGCTTCGAGGGCGGCCCCTACGCCGCCGTGACGGCGCTGGAAGCGGACATGCCCGCGGCCCAGGCCTTCCAGCCGCACGTGGCCTTCTCCACGGGCCGCTCCTGGAACGAGGTGGCCCGGGCCTATGACACCATCGTCGAGGAACAGCTGGATGGCTCGTCGCTCCAGGCCCGGGCCCGCGCGCTCGCGAAGGGCTCCAAGGACCGTCGCGTCGTGGCGCAGCGGCTGCTGGAGGAGGTGCGGGAGTCGGTGCGCTACACGGGCCTGGAGTTCGGCGCCGCCGCCATCGTTCCCGCTCCGCCGAAGCAGGTGCTCGCGCGCCAGTACGGCGACTGCAAGGAGATGTCCACGCTGCTCGTGGGCCTGCTGCGCGGCGCGGGCATCCCCGCCCACGTGGCGTTGGTGCGCTCCGGGCGCGAGGACGTGCCTGAGCTTCCGGGCATGGGCTTCTTCAATCACGCCATCGTCCACGTTCCCGGGACGCCCGCCCTGTGGATCGACCCCACGGATCCAGGCGCGGAGGCCGGGATGCTCGCCCCGGAGCTTCAGGGACGTCACGCGCTGGTGGCCGCGCAGGACACCCAGGGGCTCACCGTCATCGACGAGGCGCCCCCTTCGGCGAATACCGCCCTCTTCACCCGCACCGTGGAGCTGTCCGACGAGGGCCCGGCCCGCGTGAAGGAGACGCGCGAGCTGTCGGGCTCGCTGGCGGTGCAGTACCGCCGCCTGCTGCGCGCGGTGCGCCCGGACGACCTGCGCCGCAACCTGGAGGCGCTCGCCACCGCGCAGTACCAGGGCACCCTGGAGGGCCTGAAGCACACGTCGCTGGAGGAGGGCACCGGCCCCTTCCGGCTGGAGCTGGACGTCGCGTCCGCGCGCTTCGCCACCACGGGCTGGCGCGGCGTGCGCGTCCCCCTGCGGCTCGACTCGCCCCTGGCCTGGCTGCCGGACTCACTGGACGACGTACGGGAGCTGCTGCCGGACGAACTGGGCCGCAAGCCCGCCCTGCCCTCGAAGCGCAAGGCGGACCTGGTGCTCCCGGTGGCCTACCGCGCGGAGGTGCGCTACCGCCTGCGCCCGCCCCAGGGCTTCGGCGTGCGGACCGTCCCCCGCGACGAGACGCTGTCCCTGGGGCCCGCCACGCTCGCGCTGGCCTACACGCGCGAGTCCGACGGCGGCCTCAGCGCCACCTTCCGCTTCGACACCGTGAAGCGCCGCTACACGCCGGACGAGGTGACGGCCTTCCGCACGGCGCTGGCCACGTTCGCGCACCGGGCACCGATGGAGGTGGAGTTCGAGGACCGGGGCGCCCGGCTGGTGGAGGCGGGGCGGGTGAAGGACGGCCTGGACCTCTACGAGAAGCGGCTCACGTCGCGCGCGGATTCGGCGCAGGTGCGCGCGCGCTACGCCGGCACGCTCTTGCGGTTGGGCTTTGGCGAGCAGGCCCGCATCGAGGCGCGCCGGGCCGTGGAGCAGCAGCCGTCCTCGCCGCTGGTCCACCACGTGCTCGCGTGGATCCTGCAGCACGACCCGCAGGGACAGCCGATGCTGCCGGGCGCGGACCTGGAGGGCGCGGTGGCGGCGTGCCGCAAGGCCATCGCGCTGGAGCCGGACAACATCTCCGCGAACGTGCTCCTGGCGGACCTGCTGGAGCACAACCGCGAGGGCGAGCGCTTCGGCCGGGGCGCGCCTCTCGCCGAGGCGGTGGCCACCTGGCGCCACCTGCGCGATGACCTGCACGCACAGGACGTGGACGACCGGCTCATCGCGGCCCTGTTCCGCTCGGGCGCCACCGCCGAGGCGCTGGAGACCGCGCGCAAGGCCGCGCCCTCCGACCTGCGGACGAAGGTGCTGGTGATGACCACGGCGGAACGCCAGGGCATCCCGGAGGCCATCGCGGCGGCGGACCTCGAGTTCGAGGGGCCGGACGCGCGCCGCCAGGCGCTGGCGCTCGCGGGCAATCACCTGCTCACGCGGGGCCGGGCCGGTGACGCGGTGAAGCTCTTCGAGGCGGCGCTCAAGGGCGCCTACGACCCGGACCGCCAGTTCCAGCTGGAGCTGGCGAAGAACGCCCGCGACGGCAAGAACGCGAAGGAGGAGAAGGGGCCGGAGGCGCTGGTGCGCCGCATCGTCAAGGCGGCCTGGACGGCGCGCGACGCGAAGGACTTCAAGGCCACCATCCGCCCCTTGCTGTCCAACCGCGACCGCGAGGACAGCACGCTGGACCGCAAGCTGGAGCTGCTCCAGGCCCAGGCCTCGCGCTTCTCACGGACCTCCCTGGACACCGTGGGCGAGTCCTCCATGGCGGACCTCGCGGTGGCCGCGCTCGACCTCAAGGTGGAGGGACAGGAGAAGATCGGCTACCGGGTGCGGCTGAAGTTCCTGCTGGGCGCACAGGTGTACGAGGACGCCTGGTACATCGTGAATGAGAGCAACCAGCTGCGCCTGCTGGGCTCGGTGACGGATCCGCGCCCGCTGGGAGCGGAGGCGCTGCGATGGCTGGATGCCGGCAAGCTCAAGCAGGCCCTGGTGTGGATTGAATGGGCCGTGGCGGACACCCGCGCGGTGGAGCCGACGGGCCTGTCCCCCCTGGCCTCCTTCGCGAACACGCTGCGGGGCTTCTCCGGAGCGGAGGGCGTGACGCACCTGCGCGCCGCATGCGCCTACCTGGGCGCGAGCACGGGGGACGCGCGCGTCCTCGCCGCGCTGCGGGCCCAGGCGCAGTACGCGTCGGGCCAGGAGCGACACCGGCTGATGATGGCGCTGGCGGTGGCCACGCGGGCGAACGGCCAGAGCCCGAACGCCGAGGTCATCCTGGACGAGGTGCGCTCGGACGTACCGCAATCCGCGGATGCCTTCTGGCTCAAGCGCGAGATGCTCTCTGAGAGCGGCCGGTGGGCGGAGCTGCGCCAGGTGTCCGAGAGCCGGCTCGGGCTGCTGCACACGGACAGCCTTGGCTTCGAGTCACTGATGCTGGCCTCCCTGAACCTGGGCAACTGGGCGAGGCTGGACGAAGCCACGCGCGAGCTGATGGACCTGGGAGGCGGGGGGGCTGATGCGTACCGGACCCTGGCCTGGGCGGCGCTGTACCGCGGCCGGGTGAGGCCCGAGGACATCGCGTGGGCCCAGAAGGCCGTGCGCCTGGGCGCGGAAGGAGACACGACGCCCACCGCCCTGCTCGCCGCGCTGCTGGCGGAGTCCGGCAAGCTGGTGGAGGCACGAAAGCTGGTGGACGACGCCATGGACCTGGGCGGCGCGGACACTCCGGCAAACGCGGGCCTGCTCTACGTGAAGGCCCGGCTCGCGGAGTCCTTCGGGCTGACGGAAGCGGCCCGGGGGCTCTATCGCGCGGTCCCCCGCGACGACACATCTGACTCGCGCTCGTTCCACCGGCTGGCGCAGGCCCGCCTCAATCGCCGGTGAGCCACCCTGCGGGTTTCCACATGGGTCCACAATCACCGGATGCTTGCTGCCTGATCAGAAAATGCGACCAGCAGCGGCGTTCGCGAACAGCCGCCGTGGAATCTTCCTGAGACAAAGGGGCGGTTTAAAGACAACAACCCGACACGTGAGACTAACTTGCAAGGTTTTCCTTCCTGGGCGTTATCATGGTTGAAGACACACAGACGCAGGGCTGAGCGAGGAGGCTGTCATGTCCGGAACGGCGATGATGAATGGACTGGTTCACACCGCGGACCTCGAGTGGAAGCCGCTCGGTCCTGGAACGTCCTACCGCCTGCTGCGCGTGAGCGCGGAGACGGGTGTGTGGAGCGCCATCCTGAAGATGGAGAAGGGCGCCGTCTTCGCGCCGCACAAGCACCTGGGCCCCGCGGAGATCTTCATCCTCTCCGGCTCGACGCAGGACCGCCTGGGCATCACCCGCGCGGGCGACTACGAGTTCGAGCCGCTGGGCGCCGAGCATCCCGCCACCACCGCGCTGGAGGAGTCGCTCGTGCACTTCACCGCGCACGGCCCCATCGCGTTCCATGACGACAAGGGCCGCATCGTGATGCTGCTCGACTCGGAGTTCTTCCTGAAGGCCCAGGAGCAGGAGCCGCAGTACAGCATCAAGAAGGCGGCCTGACGCACCGCAGGGCTGTGTTTCACACGCCGGGTGTCTGACTTTGACACCCGACGTCACGGCAGGCGGCCAGGTATCAGGCCGCCTCCAGCAGGCGCAGGAAGGCCCGGGCCGCGTCGGCGTCGCTGATGGAGCCCAGCCCCTCGCTCACCTGCAGCTCCGTGGACACGACGCCGGGCACGCGCGTCTGTCCGAAGCCTCCCGCCACCCAGACGCGGTCCTCACGCGCGATGCGGTCGCGCTGGCGGCTGTACGCCTGGGGTGAGCCGCGCAGGAACACGTGGAACAGGTTCGTCTGCACGGGCTGCGGCAGCACGGTGACGCGGGAGTCCGCCGCGATGAGCGTGGTGAGCGCCTTCGCGCGCTTCACGTAGCCGGGAATGGCGGTCAGCGCCGCGTCGAAGCGCATGGCGGCGGAGGCCACCAGCGGGGCCAGGTGGAACAGGTTGCCGCCGTGCCGGTGGCGCCACACGCGCGACTCCTTGATGAAGTCGCGGTTGCCCACCAGCATCGCGCCGCCGATGCCGCCCACCATCTTGTAGAAGGACACGTAGACGGAGTCGAAGCCCTTGCAGATGTCCGCGTAGGAGCGGCCATAGAAGGGCTGGCTCTCCCACAGCCGCGCGCCGTCCATGTGCAGCTTCACCTTCTTGTCGCGACACGTGCGCTTGAGCTCCTGGAGCTGCTCCCACGTCTGGAGCTGCCCGCCCAGCCAGCGCACCGGCAGCTCCACGCTGACACTTCCCAGCGTGTCGCGCGCCTGCACCACGTCCTCCGCCAGCAGCGGCCGCGTCCACGGGCCCAGGTTCACCGCGCGCAGCTGGTGCAGCACGGAATAGGCGTCGTCTTCATGCAGCACGTGGTGCGACGACGGGTGCACGCCCACCGTGCGCACGTTGCTCGCATCCGCGTAGATGCGCAGCGCGATGAGCTGCGCCATGGTGCCCGTGGGCATGAAGCACGCGTCCTCGAAGCCCAGCAGGTCCGCGAGCTTCTTCTCGAAGGCCTGCACGAAGTCGCCGTTGCCGTAGAAGTCGCTGGTCAGCTTCTGGCGCTGCATCCACTCGCCAATGCGCACGTACTCCGTGCCGTCGTCGGACGTGGAGCTGACGGGCAGCGACGCGGTGCAGCCCTTGCGCAGCTGTTCGTACTCGGCTTGGGAGACGGGCTTGGGAGCCGCCTCCGCGGCGGGGACGCCCGCGAGCCCCGGCGACTTGACGGTGCGCAGGGACGGCGTGCCTCCGTCAGGAGCCGCCTGGCTCCGGGTCGGGAACAGCGTAGAGCCCGCGAGCAGGCTGGTGAGTCCGAGGAACTCCGCCCGGCTGAAGCGACTGTCCTTCATGTGCCCTTCCCTCCCGCTTCCAATGGCTACAACCAACTGGCGCTCTTGAGCCCCATTCCCGCCAGGGCCCGCTCCGCGGCCTGAACGCCGAACCAGTTGGCCTCTTCGAAGAGGGCCATGCCGCCCAGGTCCGTGTGCGCGAAGTGCAGGTGCCGCCCCAGGCTCTGTTGCGCGGCGCGGCGAGCTTCGCCCCAGAGGAAGCCCGGCTGGGGCCGCACCATGGCGTGACCCCAGCGTTGCACCTCCAGCCGCTGCGCGAGCGCGCCCACCCCGGGGTGCGCCGGCAACAGGTCCGCCATCACCAGCGCCTCCCAGTCCCCGTACGTCGCGGAGAGGGCCTGATTGCGCTCCGCCTTCACGTCCGCGCCGGCCATCGGCAGGTACCAGGTGAGCACCGTGGGCCCGCGCGAGTCCTGGCGCAGCGACTGGTGCGTAGCCACCACGTAGCCCAGGCTCCGGCTCTCGTAGAAGACGTTGTCCCAGGCCAGCGGGCAGCCCCGAGACGCCGGTGGCGCGGACACCGTCAGGTTCGCCACCACCCACGGGCTGTAGACGAAGGCGTCCATCCACGCGGGTCGCGCCTCGCGCCACGGCGCCACCACGTGCGCGGCGACGAAGCGCGGGCACGCCAGCACCACCTGCCGCGCACGAAAGGCCCGGGGCGCCCCGGTGCGCGCATCCAGCGCGTGCACGCGGCAGCCGTCCTCTCCCGGCTCCACCGTGTGCACCAGCACCTGCGTCTCCAGCTGACGCGGACCCAGCGACGACGCCAGCTGCTTCACCAGCCGGCCGTTGCCCTCGGGCCAGGAGAGGAAGCCGTCGCTGCGCTCACCCTTCCCGTTCTGCCGCGCGGCGAAGTACCAGATGCCTGCCCAGGCGGAGACGTGCTCGGAGGTGGTGCCGTAGTCGTCGCGGCACGCGTAGTCGACGAACCACTTCAGCCGGGGCGAGCGGAAGCCCTCCGCCGCCATCCACTGCGCCATGCTCAGCGCGTCCAGCGCGGTCCACTCCGCGTCGTCGCTGGAGAGCGCCACTGGCACCGCGAACGCCTTGCGCCCCTTCGCGTCGCGCGCGGCGGCGAAGGTGTTCATCCGCGCATCGAAGCGCTCCAGCTCCGCCAGGTCCTCCGGGCTCGCGCCCGCGCGCAGGTACAGCCCTTCGTACCAGTGGCCCCTGTAGAAGACGCGCTCGTCGGGTTCCTGGATGAGCAGCTCCTCCGCGAACGACGGATGGCCTTCCGCGTCCACGCCGGTGACGGCGTCCATCTCTCGCAAGAGGCGCATCACCGGCCCTTTGTCCTCCAGGGGGGACGGCAGGTAGTGCGCGCCCCACGGGAACGCGGACACGGCGTTGCGGCCCGAGCGGGACGTGCCCCCGGCCTCCGTCTCCAGCTCCACCACGCGCAGGTCCTTCACGCCCGCGGCGGACAGGCGCCACGCGGCGGACAGCCCGGCCGCGCCCGCGCCGACAACCAACACGCCCACCGGCTCGAAGTCCTGCGCGCGCGGCAGCGGCCCTGTGCGCAACTTGTGGCCGGTATCCACCGCCCGGTCCACGATGGCGCCCGGCACCGGCGCGCGAGCGGCCTGCCGCGTACAGGCGCTCGCCACGGAGGCGCCCAGGAACGCGGCCACCAGCTCGCGCCGCGTCAGTTCCACCGGCGCCACTCCTCTTCGTAGTAGTGCACCAGCACCTGGTTGTTCAGCCGGTTCACCTCCGCCGGCAGCGGGGACATGTCCGGGGAGAAGCGCGTGAGCCCCTCCAGCGTGTCCTCGTCCAGGAACGCCAGCCCCTCCGGCAGCGGGCGGTAGCGGCCGGGCCGGTCCTGCGCCACCAGCACGTAGCCCCACTCACCGAAGGACGGCACCAGCGCGTGGTACGGCTGCGTCCAGAAGCCCGCGGCCTTCAACGTGGTCTCCACGCACCAGAACGAGCGCCGCGCGAACAGCGGGCTGGTGCTCTGGATGACCGCCACGCCGCCCGGCGACAGGTGCCTCTTCAGAATCTTGTAGAAGCCCGTCGTGTACAGCTTCCCCAGCGCGAAGTTGTTGGGGTCCGGGAAGTCCACGATGACGACGTCCCAGGCGTTGGCGCCTTCCGCCAGGAACTGCATGGCGTCCGTGTTGATGACGCGCATCTTCGGGTGCGTCATGGAGTGGTGGTTGAGGGCCGCCAGCTCCGCGTAGTTCGTGGCGAGCCCGGTGATGGCGGGGTCCAGGTCCACCAGCGTGACGGACTTCACGTCCGGATACTTCAGCACCTCGCGCGCCGCGAGCCCGTCCCCGCCGCCCAGGATGAGCACGTGCTCCACCTTCTGCGCGCGCACCATGGCCGGGTGCACCAGGGACTCGTGGTAGCGGTACTCGTCGATGCTGGCGAACTGGAGGTTGCCGTTGAGGAACAGCGAGAAGCCCCGCTTGCCGCGCGTGACGATGATGCGCTGGTAGGGGGAGCTCGTGGCGTGGACGACGTCATCCGCGTAGAGCTGGTCCTCGTAGAACGTGGTGAGCCGGTCCCCCATCGCGAAGCACACCAGCAGCCCCGCGCACAGCGCCACCGCCTTGATGCGCAGGCGCATGGGGTTGGCCAGCACGGGCGCGAGCAGCCACGTGCTCCACAGCCCCACGCCCGCGTTGAGCAGGCCGAAGAGCAGCGACGTGCGCACCAGTCCCAGCTTCGGCACCAGCAGCAGCGGGAAGGCCACGCTGGCCGCGAGCGCGCCCAGGTAGTCGAACGTCAGCACCTGGCTGACCAGGTCCTTGAACTTGAGCTGGTCCTGCAGGATGCGCAGCAGGAGGGGAATCTCCAGCCCCACCAGCGTGCCGATGAGCAGCACGCTGCCGTACAGCACCACGGGGAACACGCTGGTGAGCGTGAAGGTGAGGAACAGCATCGGCGCGCACAGCCCGCCGACCAGGGCCACGGCCAGCTCTATCTCCACGAAGCGCTGGGCCACCCCGCGCTCCACGAAGCGCGACAGGTAGCTGCCAATGCCCATGGCGAAGAGGTAGCCGCCAATGACGGTGGAGAACTGGGTGATGCTGTCCCCCAGCAGATAGCTGGCGAGCGTCCCGACGATGAGCTCGTAGATGAGCCCGCACGTCGCGATGACGAGGACGGTGAGGAAGAGCAGCGTCTTGTTCAAAGCGTCACGTGTTTCAGCCGCTGATGGCCGCCGCGATGATGATGGCCAGGCCCAGGATGAACGAGCCGATGACGATGCCCAGGGCGGTGTTCTGGTCGACCTCGATTTCCTTGTGCACGTCGTACGGCAGGATGAGGCGGATGACGTAGAAGCCGGCCACGAACACCACCAGGCCGATGAGCGAATAGATGACGCTCGCCAGCACTCCCTGCAGGGTGACCACCACTCCGAGCAACAGCATCACTTGCCTCCCATGAATCCACCGGTCCACAGCAGCACGCCGCCGGGACCGCGCTTCACGTCGCCGGTCACCCGCCCGCGCTCCTCGTCACTGAATGGGGCCCAGCCCGTATAGGTGGCCCACGCATACGCCACGAGCACCAGTCCGCCCAGGTACTTCATCGTCCACCTCCCAGCCCGCGCACTACAGGTTGCTTTCCTTCCAGCGCTCGGTTTCGAAGCTGTGGGCGCCGAAGAACGACAGCGCCGGAATCACCAGCAGCAACACCAGCGCGATGACGAACCAGCTCTCGTTGGGCGTGTCGTGCGTGAGCAGCACCTGGTAGCTGAGCACCGGCCCCAGCGAGGGGCCCGTGAGCTTCAGGTTCGGGTCGAACGACGTGGTCGTCCGCAGCACGTACTTCCCCTTGGGCAGCGACGACAGGAACACGCTGCCATTCTGCCCGCCCTCGCTCCAGGAGCCGTCGCTGTCGCGCCCGTGGTAGTAGCTCACCTCTTCGTAGAAGCTCACCACATCCTGCGTGTCCTGGTTCACCAGGTCGCCCTGCACGCCCACCCAGGAGTTGTCGAGCGACTGCGACATGTGGATCTCGGCCCGCACGTTGCCGTCCCGCAGAAGCTCGAAGGGCTCGCTGAAGTGCATGGCATCCGGGGAGCCGGAGGTCGCGGTCCGGGGCAGCGTCACCCGCAGGTCCAGCACCCGCGCGTTGAGCGCGCGCGCGTGGAGCAGACCCGCCAGCGCGAACAGCCCCAGGAGCCACACCGCGGACCAGCGCAGCGTGCGCATCATCGACTCGCGGCGCAGGTTGGGCTGGCTGGGCGCGATGCCCCGGGGCCTGGGCAGCGGCTCCTTCAGCTTGAACGCGTCGCGCACCTTCTCCGGGGAGAGGTACTCGCCATGCGTGTACGTGACCTCGTTGTCGGTGGCGTCCTCGTTCACCGAGTACGGCGGCGCGACGTACTCCGTGGCGCGCGCCTTCTCGCCCTGGAAGACCTTCCAGTAGAACTCGCCCACCACCGCGTCGGTGACGGCGGTGACGGACTGGAAGGCCTTGTAGCGGCGGCGTTCGTAGAAGGCGGACACCTGCGGCACGACGCTCGCGTCACCGGCGGCCATGGGCGTCAGGAACACCCAGTGGCCGTTGGACTCCATCAGCCAGGTGAAGCCGCGCGCCGCGTTGTAGAGCAGGTACTCCATCCACGGGTAGCGCGTGCCCTCCACCACGCACGAGCGCTCCTGGTAGCCGATGCAAATCCAGTCCGTGCCGTCGAGCGTGCCCTTCTGCCCCAGGGCGATGGCCGCCGGCAGCTCCGGCTTCTGGAGCAGCTTGAGGAAGGCCAGCTTGCCCTGCGTCACGCTCATCAGCGCGCCGCAGTACGGGCACGCCACGCGCATCGCCTGGTCCGGCGCGCGCAGCTCCAGCGGGCCATTGCAGTTGGTGCAGCGCGCCTGCTGGAGCTGGGCCTTGCGCACGCGAGGGCGCAGCTCGCCCGCGGGGATGCCCAGTTGCTTGAGCTCCAGCCGCTGCCCCAGGAAGACCTCCGGGTCGCGGTCGCGCCTGCCGAAGTCCAGCGTGACGAACAGGCCGCGCGGGCCGGTGGCGTCCACGTAGTAGCTGTCCGCCTCTGGATCCACGTCGCTGGGGAGCTGTCCCTCCGCGGCGACGACGCGCCCGTGGCCGCGCTCCTCCACCACCAGCGGGCGGTTGCGCAGGCGCAGGCGGTCACCGGGGTGGAGGTGCTCCAGCTCGATGCCCTCCTCCACGCCCGCGTCGGAGAGCAGGTGGAAGGCGCCCTCGGACTCGCTGAGCCAGCCGGTGCGGCCGTCGGCCATCTCCACGTACCACTCGTCCCAGGGGCCGGCGCCGTGGTCCTTCTGGAGGTGCCCCACGATTTGATACGAGGTGCCGTTGACGCGGCCCTCCAGCCCCAGGCGCAGCGGAGAGTCCGTCTCCACGATGCGGGCCACGCGGCCGTGGTCCTCCAGCTCCGCGCCCACGCGGGCCACCATCGTCTGACAGTGGCCGCACACCACGACCTGCGCCGACCCGGCGGAGAACTCCACGCTCGCGCCACACGACGGACACGCCCCCTGCGTCACGCCTCCACCCCTCTCGACAGCTCGCGCACGCGGCACGACGTGGCGCCCAGATGCTTCGCCGCCAGCGCGGCGAAGTCCGGACGCGCGCGGGTGCGGCAGCAGTAGACGTTGAGCGCGGCGAAGCCATGCTCCGGGAAGGTGTGGACGGTCAGGTGGCTTTCGGCCAGGAGCGCCAGGCCGGTGACGCCGCCGGGCTCCGGGAAGACGTGCCACTGCGGCTGGCCCACGACCTTCAGGTCCATCAGGACGACCAGCTCCTCGAAGAGTGCCGCCAGCGCGGCCGCGTCCTTGAGCCGCTCCGGCGCGCAGCCGCTCGCGTCAACCAGCCATTCCTGTCCGGTTGTCACAGGGGAAACCTCCGGGAGTAGAGACCCTCTTTAACACGCTGGAGCCGGGTCGAAAGCCGCTAGGATGCCCGCCCCATGCGCACCCGATTCCTGACCGCTGGACTCCTCTGCCTCGCCCTGACCGCGTGCTCCAAGGACAAGGAGCAGCCGCCCGCGGCGAAGGCCCCCGCAGCACAACCGGCCCCTCGCACGGTGAGCCTGCAGACGGACGCGGCCTCCGCGAAGGGCTTCCAGAAGAAGGCCCTGGAGGGCCAGGACCTCTGGGCCACGATGGAGACGAGCGAAGGCACCGTCGTCATCAAGCTCTTCTCCAAGGACGCGCCCAAGACGGTGGCGAACTTCGTGGGCCTGGCCACGGGCGAGCAGCCGTGGATCAACCCCAAGACGGGTGAGCGCGAGGAGGGCAAGCCGCTCTACGACGGCGTCCTCTTCCACCGCGTCATCCCGGACTTCATGATCCAGGGCGGCGACCCCACGGGCACCGGCCGGGGCGACCCGGGCTACCGCTTCGGGGACGAGTTCAAGAGCAACCGGGACTTCGACAAGGAGGGCCTGCTGGCCATGGCCAACGCGGGTCCGGGCACCAACGGCAGCCAGTTCTTCATCACCACGTCCAAGCCGCAGTTCCTCAAGGGCAAGCACACCATCTTCGGTGAGACGGTGAAGGGCTACGACGTGGTGCAGAAGATCGCCGGCGTGGAGCGCAACCGGCAGGACCGGCCGTTCACGGACGTGAGCATCAAGCACATCACCATCAGCGACACGCAGCCGTGAGCCTCCGTCCGCGCCACGTGCGCACGAAGCTGGGTGAGCTGGACTGCCACGTGGTGGACGCGCTCCCCGAGGGCGCGACGCCGGAGCTGGTGGTGGTGTTGAGCCACGGCTTTGGCGCGCCGGGCACGGACCTGGTGGCGCTGGCGCCCGAGCTGATGATGGCCGCGCCCCGCCTGGCGCAGGGCGTGCGGTTCGTCTTCCCGGAGGCGTTGCTGTCACTGGACGCCCTGGGCATGCCCGGGGGCCGCGCGTGGTTTGAGATTCCCATGGCCATCCTGATGGGCCAGGGACGGGACTGGCCGCAGTACTCCCAGACCGTGCCGCCGGGGATGCCCGCCGCGCGCCGGGCGTTGATGAGCGTGGTGGCGGCGCTCCAGGTGCCACTGAACCGCGTGGTGCTGGGAGGCTTCAGCCAGGGCGCGATGATGTCCACGGACGTGGCGCTGCGGCTGGAGGAGTGCCCCGCCGGCCTGTGTCTGCTGTCCGGGGCCATGGTCGCCGGCAAGGAGTGGGAGCCCAAGGTCCGGGGCCGGCCATCCCTGCCGGTGTTCCAGGGACATGGCCGGCAGGATCCGGTGCTGCCCTTCCAGGAAGGCGAGCGCCTGCGCGACCTGCTGACGGGCGCGGGGCTGCCGGTGGAGTTCCTGCCGTTCGACGGCGGGCACACCATCATCACCGAGGAGCTGGAGCAGCTGGCGGCGTTCCTCGTGAAGCAGCTGGACGGGCGCTGACCCGCGGGACACGGAGGGTTTCGCGTGTATCAGGCGAAGGAGCTGACGGTGTCCACGCGAGGCCGAGGCCTGGTGGACATCACCGGTGAGGTGCAGCAGGCGGTGAAGGGCACGGGCATCCGCGAGGGCCTGTGCACGGTGTTCCTGCACCACACCAGCGCGTCGCTGATCATCGGCGAGAACGCGGACCCCGTCGTCCAGCGCGACCTGGAGGCGTTCTTCTCCCGGCTGGTGAAGGACGGGGATCCGCTGTTCCAGCACGACGCGGAGGGGCCGGACGACATGCCCGCGCACGTGCGCACGGTGCTGACGCAGCTGTCCCTGAGCATCCCGGTGAAGGACGGCGAGGCGGACCTGGGCACGTGGCAGGGCGTCTACGTCTGGGAGCACCGCACATCACCGCACCGCCGCCGCGTCACGGTGTCCGTGCTGGGCGGCTAGAGCACGGCGCCCCCCTCCCCCTGACCGGCTGGAAGCAGTTGATCCACGACACGCTCCCAATTATCTAGCGCGCTAGACAATAGCGCACGAGAGAACGTGGCCTTGGAATCGAAAAGCGTCGGCACGCAGCTGTCTTTCGCCCTTTATGGCGCGGCCAACCGGATGGTGCGGCTGCACAAGCCGTTCCTTGAGCCGCTGGGCCTGACGTTCCCCCAGTACCTCGTGATCCTCGCGCTGCTGGATGGTGCGCCCCTCTCCGTCGGCGAGCTCGGCGGCCGCCTGGACATGGACACGGGCACGATTACGCCGTTGGTCAAGCGGCTCGATGCGGCGGGGTTCGTCACGCGGAAACGCGACCCTGCCGACGAGCGCCGGGTGATGGTGGACCTGACATCCCGGGGCCGCGCCCTTGAAGCCAAGGTCCGGGGCATCTCCGGGAAGATCAAGTCGGCATGCCAGCTGTCCGACCGGGGCCTGGACGAGCTTCGTCGCACGCTCGAAGCGCTCGCGCACCCGGCGGAGTGAAGACCTCAACAAGCAGAAGGAGATTCCATCATGAAGATTGGCATCGTCGGCGTTGGCCACATCGGGAAGACCCTGGCGCGCAAGCTGGGTGCGGCCGGGCATGACGTGAAGGTGGCCAACTCGCGTGGCCCGGAGACGATCGAGGCCGATGCGCTGGCCTCCGGTGCACGCGCGGTCACGGCCGCGGAAGCGGTGGCCGACGTGGACGCCGTCATCCTCTCCATTCCCCTGAACCGCCTGCCCGGGATCGCGCCGCTGATCGCCAGCGTCCCCGCTGGGACGGTGGTCATCGACACGTCGAACTACTACCCCTCCCGTGACAGCAAGATCGCCGCCATCGAGGCCGGACAGGTCGAAAGCGTGTGGGTGGCCGAGCTGCTGGGCCGGCCGATCGTCAAGGCGTGGAATTCGATTGGCTCCGCGTCTTTCGCGACCAAGGGAATGGCTCCGGGGAGCCCGGGGCGCATCGCGCTCTCCGTGGCGGCGGACCGGGACGCGGATCGCAAGGTGGGCATGGCGCTCGTCGAGGACACCGGGTTCGACGCATTCGACGCGGGCACGCTCGCGGAGTCGTGGCGGCAGCAGCCTGGCGCGCCGTGCTACTGCACGGACCTCACCCGAGAGCAGCTGCCGGCGGCGCTGGCGGCAGCCGAGGCGGCGCGCCTGCCCAAGCGGCGCGACCTGGGGGTGGCGGCCATCACGGAACGGGTCGGGGACGGCACCACGAATCCCGATGCGGAGTACGGGGTCCGCCTCAATCGCGCGTTGTTCATGTAGCCCTTCGACAGCCGGCTAGAGGTCGCGCACGGTGGCGACGACGGGGGCGCCCTTGCGGCGCTTCTTCGGCGCCTCGTGGGCCTGGCCTCGGATGCGCACCCAGGTGCCGGGGTCGTCCGGCATCGCGTGGGCCATGGACCAGCCGGTGGGCACTTCCGGCGTCGTCCATCCGTAGAGGGCTCGCGCGTCCTTGGGGGCCAGGTTGATGCAGCCGTGGCTCACGGGTTCGCCGAAGCGGTCGTGCCAGTAGGCGGTGTGCAGGGCGAAGTCGCCCTCGAAGAACATGGTCCACGGCACGGTGGCCACGCGGTAGCTGGCCTTGCCCATGCTGCCCGTCATGTCTGCTTCCGCGAACTTCACCCAGATGCGGAAGAGACCTTCTGGCGTGTCCGTGCCGGGTTTGCCGGAGGAGATGAGCGTGGCGTAGACGGGGCGGTCGCCCTCGTAGGCGATGAGCGTCTGGGACTCCAGGTCCACGTCCAGCCAGCGCGCTCCAGGCTCCACGATGGACGGTGACGCCAGCGACCACGCGACGTGCAGGTCGTCGCGCGCCACCCAGTGGTCCTCGGCGATGCGGACCCACTGGCCGTCGGGGGACAGCTCTCGCACGGAGACGAGCGTGCGCGGCGGGAGGGTCGTCTCTCGTTCCGCTCGCGCGTCCGGGGCCTTGCGCACCACCACGTCCGTGCGAGGCGCGGCGCGGGACTGGGCCCAGCCGAAGGGCATGGGCAGGGACGCGAGCGCTTCCGCGTCCAGGCCGCTGAAGTCGGAGGGGCGGTGCTCGCGCAGCACGCGCGCTTCGAAGTACTGACCGTCGGAGGTGCGCCAGAAGGTGCGGCGGCCGACCTTCACCTGGCCCAGGAGCTTCACGGTGACGGAGCCCTTGAGCAGCACGCCCTGCTTCTTCCGGCGGGCGAGCGCGAGGCTCGGATAGGCGCGCACGCGGTGGCCCACCACGCGCGCGTAGACGCCAGGGGTGAGCGCGCCCACTTCCACTCGGGGCAGCGGGCGGACGCGGGGCTCGCGGAAGTTCTGTTCCAGGTAGCGCTCGCAGACCCAGCCACGCGGTTGCAGTTGCACCCAGGTTTCGCAGTCCGGGCCGCGCATCGCGCCCTGCCACTTCACGCGCATGTCCTGGGCCACGGTGCCCAGCGAAGGTGAGTCCTGCCGGGGCTCGGAGCGCACCGCGATGGAGCGGCGCACACGCAGCGACCCCGCGTCCGGCGCGTACGGGATGGCATAGGGCTCCATGCCCGCGTCGACTTCCGTGAGCGGTGTTTCGGCGACCGTGTCCTCGTCACCGTCGCCCCCCGTGATGGGCGTTGCCGGGGGCGGACCGTGGGTGTCTGTCCCCGCGTTCGCGACAGGCGCGTTCGGGTCGGAGCCCATGGCGATGTCAGGCGACCCCGGAGCGCTCCCGCCGTCGAGCGCTTGCGCGAGGGCCTCCGCATCGGTCGCGGTGGCGTCGTCGTCCGCGTCGATCAACGGCTCGCCGTCCGGCCCCAGCTCCAGCACGGGGACCTCGGACTCGGTGATGACCTGCGGCTCCTCTTCGCCCGGAAGGGCACCGGTGTTCGCGCCAACGGAGATGGATTGCGCCAGCGAGAGCGCACTGCCCGCGTCCTCGTCCTCCTGCTCCTCCATGACGTCAAGCAGCGCGGGAGCAGCCGCATGCGTGACGCCACCGTCATCAGCGGGCTCGGGCGCGGTGGCCTGCCATGCGGAGTGGAGTGCCTGCGCGGACTCCATGGGCACGGCCTCCGCCTCGGGCACGGGGGCCTGTGCTGTCACGGTGCCCGCGTCCACCGGTGCGGCGGGCACGGGGGGCTCCACCGGAGCGCACGCGAAGAACAACAGGGGGAGTCCGAGGGGGAACCAGCGGCGGCGCATACGGGCCGCAACGGTACGGGTCCCCGCTGACATCCTCAACGTCGGCTCAGGTGCGATCTCCTGCGCGCGGAAGCGCGTGGGTGGGCAGGGCTTGCGCCCTGAACGGCGATTGCCACGAACGACGGAAAGCGCCGCCGCGGATCAGCTCCGCCCCTCCGCGGGCGGAATCCCTTCGGGCGACTCCGGCGCCTCCAGGAGCTTGTAGAGCGTCTTGCGGTCCACGCCCAACAGGCGCGCCGCTTCGCTCTTGTTGCCCCCTACGTGCTGGAGCACGTGCGCCGCGTAGCGCCTGGACAGCTCCGCGAGGCTCGGCAAATCCCCCGCGAGTCCCGTCAGCCGCTTGGGCGCGTCACCGATGGGCTCCGGGAAGTCCGGCGGCCCCAGCACGCCCGTCACGTTCAGCGCGAGCGCCCGCGCCATCACGTTCTCCAACTGCCGCACGTTGCCCGGCCAGTCGTACACCGTGAGCCGCGCCATCGCGTCCGCCGTCACCACCGGCCGCACCCCGCCCCTCGCGTGCAGCGACGCGAAGTGCTCCACCAACGCCGGGATGTCCTCGCGCCGCTCGCGCAGCGGCGGCAGGTGCAGGTGCACCACGTCCAGCCGGTACAGCAGGTCCTCGCGGAACAGCCCCTCCACCACCCGCGCCTTCAAATCCTTGTTCGTCGCCGCCAGCACCCGCACGTCCACCTTCACCGGGACGCTCTCGCCCACGCGGCGGATCTCCCCCTCCTGGAGCACGCGCAAGAGCTGCGACTGGACCTTCATCCCCACGTCGCCAATCTCATCCAGAAACAGCGTGCCGCCGCTGGCCTCCTCGAACAGGCCGCGCCGCGCGCCCGACGCCCCCGTGAAGCTGCCCTTCGCGTGGCCGAACAGCTCGCTCTCCATCAGCGACTCGGTGATGGCGCCGCAGTCCACCGGGATGAACGGCCCCGACGCGCGCGCCGAGCGCTTGTGCAGCGCCCGCGCCACCATCTCCTTGCCCGTGCCCGTCTCACCCGTAATCAGCACCGGCACGTTGCTGGTCGCCGCGCGCGCCACCTGCTTGTAGACCTCCAGCAGCGCCGGGCTGCGGCCCACCAGCGACGTGCGCTCCACCTGCTTGCGCAGCGTGCGGTTCTCCTCCACCAGCCGCTTCTGCTCCAGCGCGCGCTTCGCCACCCGCATGATGGCGTCCACGTCGAACGGCTTGGACAGGTAGTCGAAGGCGCCCAGCTGGATGCTGTCCAGCGCGCCCTCGATGTTGCCGAACGCCGTCACGACAATCACCGGCGTGTCCGGCAGGTTCGACTTCACCGTCTGGAGCACCTTCAGGCCGTCGCCCGGGTCGGGCATGGCCATGTCCGTGAGCACCAGGTCGAAGGACTGCTCGCCCATCCGCTCCGCCGCGCCCTTGGGGTCCGGCGCCTGCGTCACCGGCCCCAGCACGCCCAGCAGGCGCTGGAGCAGGTCCCGCGCATGCGGATCATCATCGACGACGAGGATTCGGGAGGTGCTCATGAGGCCTTGCGGATGGAGTGGGCGTCGGACTCCACCACAAGCGGCGCCGGAGTGCGCGCCACTCGTGCGAACCGCACGCGGATCCGCGTGCCCTTGCCCTCTTCTGAATGAACCGTGAGCGTGCCGCCGTGCGCCTCCACCACGCGCCGGGTGGTGGCCAGCCCCAGGCCGTGCCCAGGAATGCCCCGCACCTCCGCGGCGCGGAAGAACGGCTGGAACAGCGACGCCTGCGTCGCCGGGCTCATCCCCAGCCCGTTGTCCGTCACCTCCACCACCGCGTCCGTCCCCTCCGTCGCCACCCGTACCTTCACGCGCGGATCCGGCCTCCCCGCCGTGTATTTCACCGCGTTGGACAAGAGGTTGCGCGCCACCACCTGGAGCAGCTGCGCCGGACAATCCACCAGCACGCCCGGCTCCAGCTCGCGCTCCAGCGACACGCCCAGCGCCGTCGCCGTCTGACTCACCTCCAACAGCAGCGTGCTCACCGCAGTGTCCAATTCCCCCATCGTCCCGTCGCCCCGGGTGCCCGCGCGGCAGAAGCGCAGCAGCGCTTCAATGAGCTCCCCCATGCGCACCGCGCTGGATTCGCACTGCGAAATCATCTCCAGCGCGCCCGGGTCCTTCACCGCGCCGGAGCGCCGGATGAGCGTCAGGTAGCCCTTGAGCGGGGACAGCGGGCCCATCAGGTCGTGCGCCACGCGCCGGGTGAACGCATCCAGCTCCTGGTTGTGCCGCCCCAGCTCCTCCAACTGGCCCTGGATGGTGGCGTCCTGGCGCTTGAGCAGGGAGATGATGTGCCAGCCCACCAGCATGGACAGCAGGATGGCCAGCAGCGTGGTGGCCGCGCCCAGTGCCGTGTTGCGCACCCGCAGCGTGCCCAGCCGCCCCACCAGCACGCGCGCGTCGGACGCGTTCTCCGTGGCCAGCTGTCCCGCCAGCTGGTCCACCTCCGCAGCCAGGGGACGGATGCTCTCCACCAGGTGGCGTCGGGCGCGCTCCGCGTCGCGCTGCCGTGAGAACACCGCCGCCGCGCGCACCTGATCCGCCAGCCCCTGGCACGCGCCGTTGAAGCGCAGCCAGATCTCCTTCTCGCCGGGCGGCAGGTGGCGCATGTACGCCTCCGAGGACTGGCGGATGCTGCCCAGGATGTCCTCCATCACCGCGTCGGCTTCCTTGCGCTCGGCGTCGCCGCTGGAGCGCACGTGCGCTTCGATGGCGGACTCCAGCGCCATCACGTCCACGCGGATGCGGCCGATGAGGCTCGCGCGCTCCAGGGCCTCCAGTACCAGCGCGTCCACCTGACGCCCGGTGCGCACCTCCGTCAGGAGCATGAAGCCGGTGACGCCCGACAGGAGCATCACCACGAAGAAGAAACCCGCGCGGTATCCACGGATGGGGGTCCGCGAGTTCATCGCCACGGGGACGCTCCTTGGGTCGACAGAGGAAGAACCAGCGGGCGTCCCGTCACGGACGCCCACGCGAAACTCACGGCACCGGCCTGGCTGCCTCGGTGGAGGTGGCGCCCGGCAGGGGCGGCTGGGTGCGCCGCCGCGCGCGCTCCAGCGCGGACTCGTACCAGACGTCCGACAGCTCTTCGTGCAGCGCCGCCAGCTCGCGCTGCCGCGCCAACAGCTGCGCGTTGTGCTCCTCCAGCGAGTGGCGCTCCGTCTCCAGCCGCGCCAGCTCTTCCGTGGCGGTCGCGCGCGCCTGCTCCGCCTCCGCGCGCGCCTGCTCCGCCTCCGCGCGCTCCTGCGCCAGCTCTTCCAGCGCGGACTCCAGCGCCGCCAGCTTCGCCGCCAGGACCTCGGTGCGCTCGCGCTCGGACTGGAACTCGCGCTGCCAGCGCTCCGTCTCCAACACCTGGGCCTGGAGGCGCTCGGGGGGAATGGTCGCGGCGCATCCCACTCCCAGCCACGCCACACTCCATGCCACCAGCAGGTGCCGCATACGCCATCTCTCCCGACACCTGGCCGCGCGACATGCACGACGAGGACGTCCGGGCTTCATGCTCCCCTTCATGTCCCGGCGCGTGGTGCTCGGAACGGAAGGTTGCGGTGCAGCTTGCAGAAGAGCGTCGTTGCCGTCAAAGCAACGTGCGCCTGCCTGGGGAGCTTGCACCCATTGTTGCAATCGCAACTGAGGAGTTTCTCCCCATGGCGGATCCGCTCCTACCTGGAGAACCCCGCGAAGTTGCTCAAAACCGGTGCTGGCACGGCGAGTGCTCAAGGGTCATGGCATCAACCGATGCAATTCCGCGTCGGCGTGTCGTCCCCGGAGCCATCCATGAAGACCGTCATCGTCGCCGCCCTCTTCGCCGCCACCACCGCGTTCGCCAACAC
>NZ_RAWF01000084.1:0-35108 GCF_003612075.1 Corallococcus sp. CA041A | reverse complement strand
GAGGCGGGCGGCGGAAGGGGTCCGGGCGGGCATGGGCCGTTCTTTACACCACGCACGCGCGGAACCTTCCCGGACCGGCGTCGGGCGTGTTGGCTGGCTGCTTCTCTGCCCGGAAGGGCTCGGCTGGCTGACTCCCGGTGGACGCCTGGCCGCACGTCCTGACGGCAGGCTCCAGAGATGTGCCATTGCCGGTACTTGGGTGCCCTCGGAGGCGAAAGGGTGTTCCTGGCCGGACGTGCAGCAGGCAGCCGTGCCAGTTCTCCCCGTGTCAAGGCGTTACGGACGGCGAGGGGCTCCCTAGCTTTCCGACATCAACGCAGCACATCAATTTCGAAAGGGAGAGCGCGCATGCCTCGCTCCTACAGCTTCGACCACTTCCAGGTTCCCAAGACGCTCCCGCCGCAGAAGCGCGGCCTTCGTCAGCGCGACAAGGAGCACCTGGCCCAGTCGTCGCGGGTGTCGGTGGACGAACACGAGGGCATCCACTACGGCAAGAGCCACGCGCAGACGGAGGAGATCCTCAACGCGCGCAAGATGGAACTCCAGTTGGAGGAGCTGGCCCGTCCGGAGGCGGACGCCAAGTTCTCCCACGGGCCGGTGTCGCGCGTGAGCGGGGCGTCGAAGAAGAAGCAGCGCAAGGCGGCGGCCGCGTCGCCCATCATCGGGACGACGGCGCCCATCGGCGCCCTGCCGCCCACGCAGGAACGGCCGCTGCAGCAGGGCCGGCTGCCGGACCTCATCGACGAGGCGCGCCGGCAGCTCAAGGCCATCCGGTCTGGCGTGGGTGACGTGGCGTCGGCGATGCGGCGGCTGGCGTTGCTGCCCCTGGATGCGGTGCGCCTGGCGGCCCGCCGCATCATTCCGGCCTGAGCAAGAAGGGGAGGGTGAACGACGCGTGGAGCTGACCCTGGTCTCCTACAACATCCACTCCGGCATCGGCGTGGACGGAGCTTTCGACCTGGAGCGCGTGGGTCTGGTGCTCCGCGAGGTGAACGCGGACATCATCGCCCTGCAGGAGGTGGGGGACTTCCGGGGCAAGACGTCCCGGGAGGACCAGCCCGAGCACCTGGCCGCGATGCTCGGGATGCACATGGCCTTCGGACCCAACGTGGTCCGAAACGGCCGAAGGTACGGCAACGCCATCCTCAGCCGGCTGCCGGTGCTCAAGTCGAAGAACTATGACTTGAGCGTGCCGCGCCGCGAGCCCCGGGGCGCGTTGAGGTGCGATCTGGACCTGGGAGGAGGGCAGCAGCTGCACGTCTTCTGTCTCCACCTGGGCCTGTCCGTGAGCGAGCGGCGGCGGCAGGAAGCGCTCCTGCTGTCCGCCGACCTGCTCCGCGACGCGGCCCGCAAGGACCCCATGGTGGTGTGCGGGGACTTCAACTCCTGGGGCAACGGGCCGGTGTCGTCGCTCGTGCGCGAGGCCATCCACGACGCCGCGTTCGAGCTGGGCGCCGCCGCGCGCACGTACCCCACGCGGCTGCCCCTGTTCCGGTTGGACCGCATCTACGTGGACTCGGGGGTGCGGCCCGTGTCGGTGACGCCGCACCGCTCGCCGCTGAGCCGCGTGGCGTCGGACCACCTGCCGTTGGTGATGCGCTTCGAGGCGCCCATCGCCGTGCAGCCGCCTGTCGCACCGCCGGTGCAGCTGATCGGCTAGGGGTGTGGGCTTGGGGTAGGCTCGCACCGGAGTCCGGTGGTTTCTCGCGTTGAGTGGCCGACGCTGGCGAACGCCGGACAAATTCCTCGCGCCGTGGTTGTCGCGGGGAGGTGGGGTGCCTAGGTTGGCGCCCACGCGCACAGGGACGTGAGCGTCGGCCGGAGAGCGCATGCACGTGGGCAGTGAACAGACGGATCGCGGCGTCGCCGCGCTCGTCGGGCGCATGGCGGACGGCTTCAGTCGGTTGGTGACGCAGCACCTCCAGTTGGCGCGCGTGGAGCTGGCGGAGGACGCGAAGGCCATGGGCCTGGACGTGGCGAGCATCGCCGTGTTCGTGCCCTTCCTGCTCGTGGGGTACGCCTTCGTCTGCGGGGCGCTGGCGGCCGTGCTCGCTCCGTGGACGGGGTGGGCGGGTGCGCTGGCCCTGGTGGGCGCGGTGAACCTGGTGGGCGGCGGCCTGGGCATCCTGCGCGCGGTGAAGCGGATGAAGTCACGCCAGATGATGGATGACAGCGTGAGCGAGCTGTCGCGCAGCATGGCGGCGCTCACCAATGCGCAGCCGCGAGTGGCCGCGGCGCCCGGGGTGAACACGCTGAAGGACGCAACGGGAATGGCTTTCAAGGAGCCGCGGGATGGGCGCTAGCAACGGACACCTGCCGCGCACGAGCGCGGCGCTTCGCGAGGAAATCGAGCGCACCCGGGCCGACCTGGCCACGTCGGTGAGCGCGCTCCGGGTGGAGGTGGCGGAAGTCACCGACTGGCGCCAGTGGGTGCGCAAGCATCCCTACACCTGCGTGGGGACCGCCTTCCTCGTTGGTTACCTGGTGGGCTCGCGGCGCTGAACGGCGCGAGCGGGCCTGGATGCAGAAGCTTCTAGACGCAATCGGAAAACGAACGCACAGCAGAGGGCTTCCATGGAAATCAATCCTCAGCAGATGGCAGACCGGGCGCGGCAGATTCAGGAGCAGCTGCCGGACATGGACGAGGCGCGGCAGAACCTGGTGGACCTGAACAACCAGGTCGTCGGGTTCATCAAGGCCAACCCGGGCACGTGCCTCCTGGGCGCCATCGCGGTGGGCTTCATCGTGGGCCGCATCGCGTCCCGCTAACCGGTTGCCTGAAAGCGAGCACGGACATGACGAACTACTCGGGCACGACGGGCAACGGAACGGCGGGACACGGCGACGACGCGGGCTTCGGCCAGCGCGTGGATCAGCTGGGCTCGGACGCGCAGCAGTTCATCGACAACGCGCGCAGCGCGGTGGCGGACCTGGGGCAGACCCTGGACCTGAAGGGGCGCGTGGAGCGCAACCCCTATGGCACGTTGGCCATCGCCGTGGGCGTGGGCTACGTGCTGGGCGGTGGTCTCTTCACGCCGCTGACCGGGCGCATCCTCAAGCTGGGCGTGCGGCTGGCCGCGCTGCCCTTCGTGAAGGATGAGCTGATGGGCATGGCGGAGTCCGCCTTCCAGGGCTACCAGACGGGCCGTGGCACGCCGCCGTCGGGCAGCGTCTAGGATTTCCGAAGCAACCCGCGTCTTTCCCCGAAGTCATTTCCCCGGAGTCGGACATGCTGAGCCTGAAGGACTTGAAGAAGCTGGACAGGGACGACGTGCTGGACCTCATCGGCCTGGAGACGCGCCGCACGACGGCGGAGACGGCGCTGCCGGCGCTGGGCATCTTCGCGGCGGGCGTGCTCGTGGGTGTGGGCGTGGGCCTGCTGCTCGCGGACAAGCCGGGCCAGCAGCTGCGCGGTGACCTGCGCCAGCGCATCCAGGGCGGCCAGGACAAGCTCGCCACGGCCATCAACACCGCGCGTGGCACGGAGACCCAGCAGGGCGCCGGCTCCACGGTGCCGCCGGGTCAGCGGACGACCTGATTCCAGGGCGTGCCTTGGAGTCGCACACGGGCCTCTTCCCGCTCATGGCGGGGAGGGGCCTTCGTGTTTCCGGCGGAGGGGGAGGGCGAATGGCCTAGGATGCGAGGCGATGGACGAGCCTTCGCATCAGGAGCAGACCCGGTGAGCGCGGCGAAGAATCGACGGACATCCGGTACGAAACCGCCCGGGGCGACACCGCCACCGAGACATGACACGCCCGTGGACATGCCCGCCGTGGACGAGTCCCCGGCGCTTCCCGCGCGAAACACGGACACGCCGTGGGCCTCCGGACCCGACGGTGCGCTGGGGCAGTTGCGTGCGCTGGAAACGCTGGAGTCCACCTACGACGCCTGGGCGGAGCTGAAGCGCGAGCACGCGGCCTCCGTCATCCAGTTTCGCGAGGAGCAGGCCCGGCTCACGCAGCAGGGTTCATTCCTGCTGGGCGCGGTGCGTGCCGCGGGCATGGACGCCGGTTCGACGACTCCGGGCCTCCAGCCCCAGGGCTCCGCCAGCGACTTCCTCCGCGACGCGGAAGCCAAACTCACCAAGGCCCGGGACGCCGTCTCCCAGCGCGAAGCGGAGAGCGAAGCCCGCTACCAGGCCGCGTTCACGGAGGTCCGCACCACGCTGCTGGACCGCGTCCAGCGCTACCTCCAGCGCAGCCAGCCGCACCTCACGCTGCTCCTGCGCCGCGTGGGCGCGGAGCGCTCCATCCTCCACGTCGCGCGAGTGCAGCCGGATGAGGCCGTCCTGCTCTGCTACCTGCTCACGCAGCGGGTGCCATCCCGCTACGGCTTCCTCTTCGACGACTCCACCGAGGACCTGTCGCTTCCGCCCGCGCCGCTCTACGCGGAGGAGTCCGTCGTCTCCGACGCCGTGCGCCCGGACGCGCCGGGCCTGCTGCGCGTCATCGACGCGAGCACGGACGTCGTGCCGCTCAAGGGATTCATCCCTCTTCGAGTACCCAGGCCGGGGGGCGGAGAGGACTTCTTCCGGCTCCTCCAGCGCGGCGCCGTGATGGAGGTGGAGATCGCGGACGGGCCGGACTTCCGCAGCATCCTCACCCGCGAAGAGTCGGAGCGCTTCGCGGGCCACCTGCTGCGCCTCAAGCTGGAGGAGCGCATCGGCCTGGACATCGAGGCCGGCTAGACGCGCTCAGTTCGTCCGGACGATGCCCACTTCCGCGGTGCCCGCCAGGACGACGCTGCCCAGGAAGAGGTTGTCGGACTCAGGGCCGCCCATGCGCACGGCCTGGAAGATGACCAGGTAGGTCTGCTTCGGGTTCGGGAACGCGGTGGCGGGAATGGTCACGCGCGCCTCGCGGAACAGCGCCGGGGTCGCCGCCAGCTGGAGGAACTCCACCGGCGACGTGGGCACGTTCGAATAGGTGGACTGGCCCTTCTCTCCGTTTGAACCCAGCGGCACCACCGTCACGAAGCCCAGCGTCCGGTCCTGGTTCGGCGGAGGCGCCGGCCGGTCGAACGCGAACGCCGTGTTGGCGTTGATGCGCACGAAGCCCTCCGCCGGGTGGAACGCCGGGATGGCCTCCTTCGTGGGCGCGTCCTCCACCCGCGCCTCGTACTTCGTCCCGCCCTGCTCCGCGAAGAACGAATAGGTGGCTCCGGACGCGTACTTCAGGTCGTCCGTGGAGTCGCTCGTCACGCCGTAGCTGCCGCCGCCCTGGCCATTGAGCGGCACGCCCGCCGAGCTCCCGGCGTTCAGCGTCACGGTGGCCCCGCTCAGGCCCTGAGGCTGCGAGTTCTCCCCAGACTTCGTCCCGAAGAACACGAACGCCGCCGTCTGCCCGGGGAAGCTCACCACGTCCCCTCCGTCCGGCCCGAAGGTCCCCGCGTCGTAGCCCGCCATGGCGGACGCGGACACGTCCACCTGCGGCGTCGAGAGCAGGGTGCCCACGATGACGTGGTCCGCCTTGAGCTGGTTGGTCGTCTTCTCCAGGTCACAGGCGAGCGGCGACAGCAGGGACACGGTGGCCAGGGCGGACAGCAACAGGCGTTTCATGGGCACTCTCTTGAACGGGGCACGGGTGACGGCGGCCAACCATACCGCGCGTGTTGCCCATGGGCGCGGGGCTCAGGCGGAGTATCCTGTGCGCCGCTCGTGCAACGCCTCCGCATCCACTCCTCTGGCCGCCGCTTCCTCCACCGGCTCGGCTTCTCGCTCGCCATGGCGGCCCTGTTCGGCTGCCTGCTGGGCCTGCTCGTCTCCCAGCGCGACACGGGCCCCGTCCGGCCGGAGGACACGCCCGCGCCCTGGCTGTCGCCCTCCGGCTTCATCGACGGGCTCTCGCGCTGGATAGACGGCGGCGAGCGCGTCTTCTACGACTGGCGCATCCGCCAGCTGGGAGAGGTGTCCGAGCGCTCCGACCGCGTCGTGCTCGTCTCCATCGACGACGACACCCTCGCCGAAGCCCAGCAGGGTCCCCGCGCGGACATCGCCGCGTACCCGTGGCCTCGCCAGGTCATGGGCGGCATGGTGCACCGGCTGGTGGAAGAGGGCGCCTCCGTGGTGATGCTGGACTTCGCCTACCCGGAGCTCAGCCCCCGCGCCTGCGTCACCCCCACGCGCTCGGGCCGGGGCGCCCTGTCCCAGGACGACGACGCGCTCCGTGCCCTCCTGGACCAGGACCCCGGCCACTCCGTGCTCGCCTTCCGCTGGGGCGCCGAGGGCACCCGCACGCTGCCTCCCACCGGCCGCCTGTGGCCCTACCGCGTCCGCCTGGGCAGCTACCCCAGCGTCACCGAGGCCCGCACCCGCGCCCAGTCCGTCCTCGCCCTCCAGCGCCCCGCGTTCCTCATCCCCGCCGGCAAGTCCCTGGAGGTCTGGGCCGGCGTCGCGGACGAGGGCGAGGGCCGCAGCCTGGGCGAGCAGCTGGGCACCGCCGCCGCGTCCATCCAGGAGCGCCGCGCCGCGGACGACGCCTTCCGCGTGGCCCCGTCGGACCTGTTCCTCGCCCTGGCCTCCGTGCAGGTGCAGGGGCTGGATCCGGAGAAGCTCCTGGAGGTGCGCCAGCTCCAGCACCCGGTGACGCCGCTGCTCAGCCAGGCCAGCGGCTACGGCGCCACCACGCTGCCCTCGGACTCCGACGGCGTGGTGCGCGGTGTGCCCCACCTCGTCGCGTACAGCCCGCGCGGGGGTGAGCGCTACGTCCTGCCCTCGCTGCCCCTGGCCGCCGCCATGCGGCTCGCGGGCACGCAGAAGCTGCGGTACGCGGAGGGGCGCCTCTACATCGGGGACAAGTACTCCGTGCCCATGGACGCGGCCGGATACAGCCTGTTGCGCTGGGAGGCCCCGGCCGCCACCCGCGGTGCTCGCGGCCCGCTCGCCCGCTCCATCCGCGCGTGGAACGTGCTGCTCAACCTCTTCGACTCGCAAGAGGCGCGGCCCGTCCGCTTCGACCACGACCTGGATGGCCGCGCCGTCATCCTCACCAACACCAGCAGCTACGCGCCCGAGCGCCGGGTGACGCCCATCGGGCCGGGCATCGCCAACGGCGCCGTGCTGGGCCAAGCGCTCGCCAACATCCTCGCGTCGGACGGCATCACCCGCGCGCCGCCGAAGGTGGACATGCTCGCCACCATGGGGCTCGCGTTCATCGGCGCGTTCCTGGCGCTGTCGTGCAGCTGGCTCCTGCGCTCCGTGGGCGGCGCCTTCCTCTTCGTCTGCGTGGCGGTGGCGGCCGGGGCGGGCTACGTGGGCGCGGCGGGCTACGTCTTCGTCCATGACCAGGTGTGGATCGCCGTCGCGGGGCCGCTGTGGTCCGGCGGGCTCGCGTTCCTGGTGACGACCCTCTACGCCTTCCGCACCGAACAGGACGTGCGCGAGTTCGTGCACAGCGCGCTGGGCCGCTACGTCAGCCCGGACGTGGCGCGGCTGGTGGCGCGCGACGTGAGCCTGATGAAGCCGGAGCGCCGGCAGATGACCGTGTACCTCTGCGACATCGAGGGCTTCACGCGCCTGTCGGAAGCGATGCCGCCGGAGCAGCTGGTGCCGCTGCTCAACACCTTCCTCACGGAGATGACCGCCGTGGTGCGCGCCACGGCGGGGCAGGTGGACAAGTACATCGGCGACTCGGTGATGGCCTTCTGGGGAGCGCCCGTGCGCACGGACCGCCACGCGCACCTGGCCTGCGAGGCGGCGCTGAAGCTCCATGCGGCGCTCGCGCAGAAGCAGCCCCTCTGGGAGAAGCAGTTCGGCCACCGGCTGTCGGTGCGCGCCGGCATCGACACGGGCGACCTGCTGGTGGGCGACATGGGCAGCGAGCTCAAGTCCCACTACACCGTGATGGGCGAAGCGGTGAGCATGGCCGGCCGGCTGGAGGCGGCCAACAAGGAGTACGGCACCCAGGTGCTGGTGGGGCATGCCACCGCGCAGCTCGCCAGCGACGCCTACGTCTTCCGAGAGGTGGACCGCGTGCTCCTGAGAGACCGTCCCCAGCCCGTGCGCGTGCACGAACTCCTGGGCCGCCGGGGCGAATTCTCTCCCGAGAAGCAGGCCGGCATCGCCCTCTACGAGAAGGCCCTCACCGCCTACTACGGGCGCGACTTCATCATGGCCCAGGAGCTGTTCCGCCGCTGCACCGTGGAGCATGGCGACCCGGTGGCCCGCGTCTACGTCCAGCGCTGCCAGCGCCTCATCCAGGCCCCGCCGCCCGAGGACTGGGACGGCGTCATCCGCTGGGGCCGGCGCAGCACGGACGCGCGCTAGGCAGACCGTCAGGGCTGCGTGTCCACCCTCAGGGGCACGCCGAAGCGCGTGGTGAAGAACTGGAGGAGGTGGGCGTGCTCGAAGGCGATCTCCTCCGGGCGTTCCGTGAGGTGCGCGTGCTCGGGGATGATCATCAGGGTCGCGTCCTGGCCCCTTGCCCGGAGCTTGCGCACGAAGACGTCCGCGTCCGACAGCGACACCTTGGGGTCCCTCGCGCCCAGCATCAGGGTGATGGGGGCCTCCACGCGGTCCACCCAGGTCACGGGGGAGATGACGCGAAGCCGCTCCGCGTCCCGCTCCGGATCGCCGTATTCGGAGGCCCTGGCACCGCGCAGCTCTGGCGTCGTCTGGGAGAGGAATGAGGCCAGGTCCGTCTTGGCCGCGAAGGCGAAGCCCGCATCGTAGCTGCCCGCGAAGCGCGTCATGCCCACCAGCGTCTGGTTGCCTCCGTAGCTCCACCCGAGGATGCCCAACCTGGGGGCCACGCCATCACGGGTGAAGCGCTGGCGCAGGCAGCGGCTGGCGGACTCCAGGTCCGTGGCGGCCGCCACGCGCAGCGGCCCGTTGTCCGCGCGGGCCCAGTCCTCGGAGCATTTGGTGCCCCGCACCGCGGGCTCCGCGAAGATGAAGCCCGCGCGGAGGAAGAACTCCGGGCGCCAGTGGTAGTCCGGCCGGGGACAGCCCGTTGTGTAGAAGGCGAGCACGGGACACGCGCGCTCCCGGCACGCGGGCGGTACCCGCACCTGGATCCGGAAGCGGACGTCGCCGTTGTCACACTCCAGGTCCTCCGCGGGGGCCGCGCTCCATCGCAGACGCTGCCCGGAGTCCGCGAGGATTGCCTTCAGCGTGGACGTCAGTGCCGCGTCGGGCTCCACACGGGGATGGCGCCGCAGCAGCTCCTCGCGCGAATCCCCGTCCCGGACGAGCGCCGCGCCCACGACGCGGGGGCTGTCCGCATCCGCATGCGCGCCGAGCACCTTCAGGGGCGCCGGGGCCGCGGGCCGCGAACACGCACCCAGCACCAGCAGGCCCACGAGACCCGGCAGGAGGAGGGGAGAACGGGATGCGCGAAGCACGGCCCACCTCCTGAGCATCAGTCGTCGTCGCCGGAGTCCGGCTGGCCGAACAGCTCGCGCACCGGTGCGTCGTCCTGGATGTGCTCGGCCACCACGCGGCGCATCTTCTCCGCCGTCATCCCGGAGTAGTACACCTCTCCGGGCCACCCCATGAGCTGGTAGTCCTCCGGGGACAGCGGGTCTCGCTTGCGGCCCGTGTCCTCGCGCACCACCACGTTGGGCCCCATGTGGCAGAAGCCGTAGCAGCCGCCCCGGTACAGCTCGCAGCGCGACTGCAGGCCCTTCTCCGCCAGCGCCTCGCGGGCCGCCACGTGCACCGCGTCCGAGCCGCCCGCGCGGCAGCTGGAGCCCTTGCACACCGACATCCGGTAGCGCTTCACGGCGGGGCTCCCCGTGCCAGGCAGGCACCATGCGCATTGAAGAGGTGCAGCATCACCACATGCCCCCAGAAAAGGCTTCGGCCCGCCCTTCCCTGGACGGCGGGAAGGAGGCGGGCCGGGATGCGTGCGAAGGGGCGGCGGACGGCCCGCCCCACGCGGTGCGAAACAAGGGACTACTTGATGAACTTCGTCACCTGGATGGGACCCTGCTGCGTCACCACCGCGTGCCCGGTGCTCGCCTTGGCGTGGCCGTGGCCCGCGCCCAACTGCTTGGCGTGGCCGTGGTCCGCGTGTCCCTCGCCGACGCGCGTGTGCGCTTCCTTGTGGACGTGGTGCGGCTCCGAGGAGCTGTCGCGCTTGTTCCACGGGTCGGACGGGTGCGACACCGGCGGGCCCTTGAGCAGCTTCGGGATGTCGTAGACGAAGTTCTGCCGGTTGTACTCGGACGGCGTGTGCATGTACGTGTCCATGCGGATGGCGTCCTTGGGGCACGCCTCCACGCACAGGCCGCACACGATGCAGCGCAGCTCGTCGATGACGAACTGGGTGGGGTACTTCTCGATGACCGCCGACTCGGAGTCCGCGGACGCGTGCTCGTACTCACCGGCCTCGATGTAGATGCACTGCGCGGGGCAGATGGTCGCGCACATGTAGCAGGCCACGCAGCGCGGCTTGCCGTCGTCACGCGGCACCAGCCGGTGCAGACCGCGGTAGCCCTCCGGATAGATGGGCTTCTCTTCCGGGTACTCCACCGTGGTCATCAGGTTCATGCCCGTGCGGTCCACAACCTGGGGGTTGGGGTCGCGCGTGCCGAACATGTTGCGGAAGAAGTGCTTGGTCGTGATGGCCAGACCGCGCAGCAGCTCCGGGATGTACATCCGCTCGCGGAGGTCCGTGCGCGGGTCCTGGGAAGCATTGAACGCCATGGTGTCTTGTCTCGCTTCCGGACCGCGCTAGTGCGCGCCCGCCGGGGAGTGGGAGTGGGGGTCCGCGTGCGCCGGCAGGCCGTGCGCATCGCTTCCGTGGCCGTGCGCGTCGTGCCCATGGCCGTGCGCCGCGTCGTGCGCGTCCGCTGCCTTGGAACCCGAGGTCATCGTCAGCGCGATCACGAAGCCGATCTCCAGCAGGCCCACCACGCCCAGCGCCTGGAGGGACGGATCCCACAGCACCAGCGCGCCGCTGATGAACACGTTGGCCAGGCCCACGGGCAGCAAAATCTTCCAGCCCAGGTTCTGGATCTGATCGTAACGGAAGCGCGGGAAGGTCCAGCGGATCACCAGCTGCACCCAGATGAGCAGGATGACCTTGATCCAGAACACCGTGCCCAGCAGCGTGCCGTACACCCAGCCGTGCTCCTGGAAGAAGGGCTGCGCCGCCAGCCACTCGCCGCCGAAGGGCAGGTGGTGCCCGCCGAAGAAGAGCGACGCCGTCACGCCGGCCAGCACCACGACCTCCACGAACTCGGAGATCATGAACATGCCGAACTTCATGCCGGAGTACTCCACGAAGTAGCCGATGATTTCCGACTCGCCTTCCGGAGCGTCGAACGGGGCGCGCTTGGTCTCCGCGAAGGACGCCACGAAGAAGGCGATGAAGCCCAGGGGCTGGATGAAGATGCCCCACGCCGGCAGTCCCAGGTCGAAGCCGCCGTCCGTGCGCCACAGGTACTTCGCCTGGCCGGTGCCGGACACGAGCGCGTTGCCCACGTCACCCACCAGCGTGGGCAGCTGCACGGAGGAGAAGGCCAGGAACAGGCCCACCAGCGACAGGCCCAGCGCCACCTCGTAGCTGATCATCTGCGCGGAGGCGCGCACGCCGCCCAGCAGCGCGAACTTGTTGTTGGAGGACCAACCGGCCAGCGACGTGCCGTAGACGGCGAGCGACGCGATGGCGAGCAGGTACAGCATGCCGAAGTCCGGCGTGGCGACGACCATGTCCACCGTCTTGCCGAACACGCTCACCGTGGGCCCGGCCGGCACCACCGCGAACAGCGCGAACACCGGCGCGAAGGCGAGGATGGGGCCCAGGTTGAACAGGAAGCGGTTGGCGGTGCCGGGGACGAAGTCCTCCTTGGTCAGCATCTTCAGCACGTCGGTGATGATGTGCGGGATGCCGCCCAGGGAGCGGTTGCCCAGGCCCGGGATGGCGGACAGGCGCGCGCGGTTGGGGCCCACGCGGTCCTGCATGAACGCGGACCACTTGCGCTCCGCCAGCGTGAGCAGCGTCGCGGTGATCATCACGAAGACGAGCATCAGGAAGATGATGTTCGTCAGGCGGCTGGCACCCTCGAAGAGGTACTCCTCCGCCAGGTAGCCCACCAGATACGCCGAGGCCACTCCGCCAGCGATGGCGAAGACGATGAAGGCCATGGCGAACAGCATGGTCAGGATACGGCTCATGGTCAGATGCCCCTCACGCGCGGCGCGCCGAACTCACGGTAGCCCGGCGGACGGCCGTCGGCTCCCGACGGCAGCGGATTGATGCCCGGCTTCTCCCGGTCCGGCGGAGAGGCCTTGTCCCAGTTGAACTCGGCGAACTCGGACACCTGCCCGGAGAGCGCCCGCCACACGTCGCGCGCGGAAGCCGCGGCGGCCTCGCCGCCCAGCTCGCGCGTCAGCTCCGTGGCCCACTTCCAGTGCGGCACCGCGTCCCCCTTGGAGGGGTACGCCTTGCGGAAGCGCTGGGTGATGCCGTCCGCTTGCGTGAACGTGCCCTCGTCCTCGATGTGCGCCGAAGCGGGCAGCAGCACCGTGGCCTGCGCCGTCACCGGAGACTCGTTCTGCGCCTGGGCGACGAACACCTCCAGCTTCGCGGCGACTTCCGCGAAGGCGGCCGCGTCCGTGGGGACTTCCGTGCCCACCGCGTAGAGCGCCTTCACCTGGCCCGCGTTGATGGCCGGGGTGAGCTCCTCGAAGCCCTTGAGCGACAGCCCCAGGCTCTTGGCGATGAGCGCCAGGCCCTGGCGGTTGGGGTTCTTGTCCGCCGTCATCAGGTAGTGGTCCGCCTTGCCCTGGGGCCGGCCGCCCACGAACACGCTGGTGACGCCCAGCACCGTCTTGGCGAACGTCAGGCCCGCGAGCAGGTCCTCGTTGGACGCGAGCGGCGAGGCCAGCACCGCGAGCTGCTTGGAGCCCGCGAGCGGCTTGAGCGCCTTGACCGCGCCGAGCGCGGCGTCCTTGCGCGTGAGCACCGGCTGCACCGTGCCGGGGGCCTGCAGGCCGCGGCCCACGCGGGCGGACAGCACGCGGCCCACGTTCAGGTCCTTGTACGACAGGCGGCCCTGGTCGCACATCCAGCTCTTGTTGATGGCCTCGTTCTCACGCGGGCGGTAGCGGTAGGTGTCCTGGGACATCCAGTCCGCGGAGATGCTGCAGCCGCGCGAGCAGCCCGTGCAGACGGACGGCGTGGCGGACAGGAACCAGGAGCGCGCCTTGAAGCGGAAGTCGCGGGAGAGCAGCGCGCCCACCGGGCACACGTCCACGGTGTTCAGCGAGTAGTTGCTGTTCAGCTCGTTGCCCGGGAAGACGTCGATGCGCTCGTGGCTGCCACGGCCGAAGACGCCCAGCTGCGGCTCCTTCGGGATCTCGTTCATGAAGCGGACGCAGCGCGTGCAGATGATGCAGCGCTCCTGATCCAGCACCACGTGAGGCCCCAGCACCTTGCGCTTGTGCTTGAGGGCCTTGGTGCCCTCCAGGCGCGAGGGCTTGTAGTTGTACTTCATGTAGTAGTCCTGCAGCTTGCACTCACCGGCCTGGTCGCAGATGGAGCAGTCGACCGGGTGGTTCAGCAGCAGGAACTCCATCACCGCGCGCTGCTGCTCCTTGACCTTGGGGGTCGTGGTCTTGATGACCTGACCCTCGGCCATGGGCGTCTGGCAGGCGGGGACGAGCTTGGGCGCGTTGGACGCCTCAATGAGGCAGATGCGGCAGTTGGCCGCGATGGAGAGGCGCGGGTGGTAGCAGTAGTAGGGGATCTCCGAGCCGACCGACTTGGCCGCCTCGATCATGTTCGTCCCCGGCTTCACCACGACTTCGCGTCCGTCGATGACCGCCGTCACGAAGCCCGGGTTCTTGGGCTGCGGCTTGGGCGGAGGGCCACCGGCCGGAGGCGCCGCCGGCTTGGGCGGAGGCGTACCGGTGGGGCCGCTGGCGGCCGCGGGCGGATTGTCCAGCTTCGCGCCGGCGGGCGGGTTGGACGGCTCCGAGCCAATCTTGGCCGCGGGCGTGTCGGTGGGCGCGCCCTTGGGGGGCGTCTGCGCGTCACCGGTGGGCTTCTTCGTGTCGTTGTCGCTCACTGCTCGACCTCGCCGCCGATCATGTTGATGGTGTCAAAGGTGGGAACGAGGTCCGCGAGCATCTTGCCCTGGATGATGTGCGGCAGCGCCGCCAGCACCGGGAAGCCCGGGGCGCGCACGTGGACCTTGTACGGCCGGCCGCGACCGTCGCTCACCAGGTACCAGCCCAGCTCGCCGTTGGACGCTTCCGTCGCGTCATAGACTTCACCGGGGGGCACCTGGATGCCCTCCATCACCAGCTTGAAGTGCGCCATCACGCCTTCGATGGTGCCGTACACCTCGGGCTTGGGCGGCAGCGCGATGCGCCAGTCGTCCACGATGATGGGACCCGCGGGGATGGTGTCGAGGGCCTGGCGGATGATCTTGATGGACTGCCGCATCTCCTCCAGGCGCACGAGGTAGCGGTCGTAGTTGTCGCCGTGCTCGCCGACCACCACCTCGAAGTCGAAGCGGTCGTAGACCCAGTACGGCTGCACCTTGCGCAGGTCGTGATCCACGCCGCACGCGCGCAGCGCGGGGCCCGTCCACCCGTAGTCGATGGCGTCCTCGGCGGAGATGACGCCGGTGCCCTTGGTGCGGTCCACGAAGATGCGGTTGCGCGTGAGCAGCCCGTCCATCTCCACGAGCAGCTCTTCGGTGCGGTCCAGCGTCTTGCGAACCTTCTCCGACCAGCCTTCCGGCAGGTCGCGGTTCATGCCGCCCACGCGGCCGAAGCTGGTGGTGAGGCGCGCGCCGGTGAGCTCCGTGACGCGGTCCTGGATGAGCTCGCGGGCCTCCATGCCGTAGAGGAACGGCGCGAAGCCGCCCATCTCCAGGCCGGTGGCGCCTACGCACGTCAGGTGGTCGGTGAGCCGGTGCAGCTCGCTGCCGATGACGCGGATGTACTGGGCGCGCTCCGGGATCTCCAGGCCGATGAGCTTCTCCACGGCGTTGAGGAACCCGAAGTTGTTCATCATCGCGGACAGGTAGTTGAGCCGGTCCGTGTACGGCAGGCACTGCGTCCAGGTGACGTTCTCGCAGCTCTTCTGGAAGCCGCGGTGGAGGAAGCCGATCTCCGGGTCGATCTTGACGATGGTCTCACCCTCGAGCTCCACCTTCAGCCGCACGGTGCCGTGCGTGGCCGGGTGGGAGGGGCCCATGTTGATGACCATGTTCTTCGTCTGGAAGTGCGACTCCAGCTCCGACTCCTCGTGGGCGAGCCCATCGGTGTCGGGGTTGTGGGGCTTCTGCGCGTCGGTGTTGTGGCTGTCGGCCATGGTGAGGTCTCGATCAGGCGATGCCGCTGGTGCCGGGGCCGCGGAAGATGTCCTTGATGGGGCGCTCGGGGATCAGCGGCTGGCGGTCGCGCAGCGCGTAGTCCTTGCGCAGGGGGTGACCCTGGAACTCGTCGTACAGGAGGATGCGGCGCAGGTCCGGGTGGTCCGTGAAGCGGATGCCGTAGAAGTCGAACACCAGCCGCTCCCACCAGTTGGCGCCGCGGTACAGCGGCGTGAGGGAGGGCAGCTCCGGGCGGGTCTCGGTCACGCGCACCTTCAGGCGCACGTGCTCCTTCCGCTTGAGCGAATAGAGGAAGTAGACGACCTCGAAGCGCGGATCACTCTCCGCCAGGTGCAGGCGATCCACGGCGTCCGCGGAGCCGAACAGCTTGAAGTCCAGCTCGGGGTCCATCTTCAGGAAGGTGGCGACCTTCGGAAGCCACTCCGCATGAATGACGGCCCAGGCTCCGCCGGCGCGGTCGACATAGCGCTCCGCGACCGCTTCGGGGAACTGGGCGGCGACCCGGTCCAACGCGAAAATGCTCAAGGGGGGCCTCGATCTACGACAGAGGAAACCGCGGCTTTATAAGGACCGTTCGCGTGAGGCGTCAACGTAAACCCTCAACCGTGTAGGCCACTTAGGTGGTTCAGCAGCCCGCGTCGCGATCCACCCCCTGCCTGCCTGGGCACGGCGGCCGGAAGGGCTCAGGCGGCCACGTCCGGGCCCAGCACCGGGGCGTCCTCGGCGGGCTCGGGGATGAATGTCACCACCGGCTGGCTCTTGCCGGGGACGAGCGCGGTGGGGGCGGGGGCCCAGCGAAAGGCGTCACCCGCTTGCTCGCGGGTCGCCTGGGAGACAAGCACCGGCACCCCGAAGCCCTTGGTCAGCCGCTCGATGCGGTTGGCCAGGTTCACCGTGTCGCCGATGGCCGTGTACTCCAGGCGCCGGAACGGCGAGCCGATGTTGCCCAGCACCACCGGCCCCGTGTGCACGCCCACGCCCATGCGCAGGCCGGGTTCTCCCCTGGCGGCGCGCTCGGCGTTGACGGCTTTCAGCTCGCGCACCATGTCCAGCGCGCACCGGGTGGCGCTCCGGGCGTGGTGTGCGTCCGGCAGCGGGGCGCCGAAGTACACCATCAGTGCGTCCCCGATGAACTTGTCGAGCGTGCCGCCGTGGCGGAACACCACCTCCACCATGCGGCCGTAGTACTCGTTGAGGATGGTGACCACCTGCTCGGGTGGCAGCCGTTCGCTCAAGGAGGTGAAGTCGCGGACGTCCGCGAAGAGGACGGACACCTCGCGCAGCTCCGGGACGGGGGAGTCGCGGTCCTGGAGCCGCTCGGCGACGGCGGGGGAGAAGTAGCGGCCCAGCCGGGCGCGCTGGAGCTCCTCCTGGGTGACCGCGGCGGACAGGAATCGGATGCGTTGGAGGAGTCGGGAGGCACCCGCGGCCGTCATGGCCAGCATCACCGCGCCGGCCACCTGCGCGCCTCCGCCGATGGAGGCCTGACGCTGGAGCTCCACCTCCGCGAGGATGGCGATGACCGTGACGAGCAGGGTGACGGGCCGCCTCAGGCTCAGCGCGGACAGCAGCACGAGCGCCGCGAAGATGCCCAGCGTGAAGCCGGCCACGCCACCCGGCGACGGGGACACCGGCAGCGACAGGTGCTGCAGCCAGTACACGGCGGGTACGTCCACGAACGCGACGGACAGTGACGCCCAGCGGGCGATGCGCGCGGAGGCCGTCACCGCCACGGCCACGAGGGTGGTGCACACGAGGTACAGCGCGAAGGGCGCCAGATAGACGTCCCAGTCGTGCAGCTCGCGCACCCGGCCCAGGTACACGGCCATGGAGAACAGCACGCCCACCGCGCCCAGCCGGACCCATGCCAGGTGCCGTCCATTGGACTGCCGTTCCATGTCGAGCGCGCGCCGGACGGACTCCTGCAGGCTGTCGCTGGGCGTGGCGCTGGATGACATGGGAGTGGGCCCCCCCGGGCCGAGGGAAGCGGCGGTCAGGAACAGTAAGACGCCATCTTGCACCGACAGTGTGTGACATGCACATCAGGTGTTCCCTGAAAGCCCGGAAGAACACAGAGTTGGCATGGAAATGCCCGGACGGGGTAGAGGCTGGAGGCATGTCCGTGCGGACCGTCGCCTCCTTCTTCCGTGCCGCCTCGGGGCGCCTGGCCCTTGGCTCCCTGTTGGGGCTGCTGCTCTTCGCCGCCGAGACCGTCTGGCTGCTCAAGGCGGGCGTGGTGGGCGTGGACATCCCGCTGGACGGCCCCTACGCGGCGCTGGCGGCGGCGGTCCGGCCGTTGCTGCCCGGCGTCATCCTGCGCGTGGTCGCCGTGTACATGGTGGCGGGCGGCCTGCTGGGGCTTGGCGCGGCGGTGCTGGCTTCCGCCTGGACGCGGCGGGGTGGATGGGTGGCGCTGGCGTTGATGGTGCCGCACTGGGTGGGGCTGCTGCTGTTCTGGGCCTGGGACCGGGCGCTCGCGCGGCCCGCCCTCTTTGACGACCTGCCGGCGGTGCGGCCGGTGCTGGCGTGGCTGGTGGATCACGGAGAGCCGTGGCAGGCGCGCGCGGCGGCCGGGGCGTGGGTGGCGGTCCATCTGGCCGTGCTGGCGTGGCGCGGCGCCCGGGGGTTGCGGCGGTTCGTGGCCTCTGGTGGCCCGGCGCCTCTCCGGGCGGAGCGCGCCGCGTGGGCGGTGGTGGCGGGCGTCGTCGTGGTGCTGGCGGTGGCGGTGACGGTGCGCCGGGTGGTGCCCTCCGTCCGGCAGCCGCTGGTGGTGCTCATCGGCATCGACGCGTTCCGGCCGGATCGGCTGGGCGCGACGGGGCATGGCGTCGCGCCCCAGGTCGAGCGCTTCCTCCAGGACGCGACGCTCTTCACCCAGGCCTACACGCCGGTGGCGCAGACGGAGCCCGCGTGGCGTTCGCTGCTCACCGCGCGCTGGCCGTACCGCACGGGCGTGCGCTACCCGCTGACGCCTGACGCGCGGCTCGTGCTGGCGCCCACCTTCGCGCAGCGCTTCACGGACGCCGGGTGGCGCACGGTGTTCGCCACGGACTGCTCGCGCTTCCACTTCGAGGGCCCAGCCTCCGGTTTCGCCAGGCGCTGGCAGCCTCCGCGCGGCGCGATCAACTTCGCGCTGGAGAAGCTGCGCTACCGGGCGCTGGGCCTGTTCGCGGACAACCCGGCCGGCGCCGCGTGGGTGCCCGAGTTCATCGACAACCGCGCGCTGGCCGGCATCCACGACCCCATGGGCTATGCCCGGCGGCTGTCGGACGGGCTCGTGGCGGAAGCAGGGGAGGGGCCGCTGCTCTTCGCCTTCCACGCCACGGCGGCGCACTTCCCGGGCGACCCGGTGTACCCGTTCTACCGCCGCTACGTGTCCTCCTCCGAGCCGCTGGAGCGCCGGCTGCGCATGCACTTCGCGCCGGTGAGCCCGGGAGCGAAGGGGGCGTGGAACCGCGCGGGCGCGGAGGGGCTCTACGACGAGCTGATCGCGCAGGCGGACGCGCAGGTGGGGACGCTGCTGGACGCGCTGCGGGCCTCCGGGCGCTACGACGACGCGCTCATCGTGCTGATGTCCGACCACGGCGAGAGCTTCCACGCGGACCGGCCGGACCTGGCGGGCGCGACGTCCGTGCACGGGGCCCGGCTGGGTGACGAGGAGAACCGCATCCTGCTCGCGGTGAAGATGCCTGGCGGCCGTGGCGCGGGCCCGGCGCAGGTGGACGCGCTGGCGCGGCTGGTGGACGTGGGCCCCACGCTGCTGGAGCTGTCCGGTCTGTCCGCGCTGCCGGAGTCTGACGGGGCGTCGCTCGGGCCGCTGTTGCGTGGCGAGGGGCGTCCGCTCACCCCGCTGTACGCGGAGACGGGCTACACGCACGTGAGTCCGGAGGTGTTCGACCCGGGCCACTGGCCGGGCGCGCCGCGCACCTTCGACGCGTACCGCCTGCGCCCGGACGGCGTGGTGGAGATGGGTGACGACGCGGGCACGGCGGTGCTGCGTGAGAAGGACACCGGCGCCTTCGATGGCCAGCGCTGGGTGGTGGACCGGCCGCAGGCGGATGGCAGCGTGCGCCGCACCTGCATGGGTGACTGTGAAGGGGCGGACGCGCGAGCGCTGGCGGACTGGCTGGACGACGCGACGGAGCGCGCACCGGAGTCCGCCTCACGTAGAGTCGCCGGCCATGTCGACGACCGAAACGACTCGCGGCCTCCAGGAAACGTACGCCCCCCACAACGCCTGCTTCGGGTGTGGCCCGGCCAACCCCAAGGGGCTGCGCATCCGCAGCCGCGTGGAGGGTGACCTCGTCGTCGCGGACTGGACGCCGGAGGAGCACCACCAGGCGTTCCCGGGCGTGCTCAACGGCGGCATCATCGGCGCGCTGCTGGACTGCCACTGCAACTGGACGGCGGCGTACCACCTGATGAAGGCGCAGGGCGCGGCCACCCCGCCGTGCACCGTCACCGCCGACTACGCCATCGTGCTCAAGCGCCCCACGCCCATGGGCCCCGTGCACCTGTCCGCGAAGCCCGTGTCCATCGAGGGCGACCGCGTCGTCGTGGAGGGCACCCTCACCGGGGAGAATGGCAAGGTGACGGCCACCTGCCGGGGCACCTTCGTCGCCGTGAAGGAAGGCCACCCCGCGTACCACCGCTGGTAGGCCCCAAAAAACGCCTCGGGCCCCGTCACCGGCCTCTTCGTGAGAGGCGGCGCGGGGCCCGTGGGGTGAAGCGAAAGCGGTGTGACTACTTGCCGGCGGCGAGCATGCGGGCGTGGTGCGCCGCGGTCTCGTTGGGCTCGCCGGGGTCGCGCAGCCGGTGCACCTGGTTGCCGATCTTGTCCTGCAGCAGCATCAGCCCGTCCAGCACCTGCTCCGGGCGCGGCGGGCAGCCGGGGATGTAGACGTCCACCGGGATGATGCGGTCGATGCCCTGGAGCACCGCGTAGTTGTCGTAGAAGCCGCCGGAGGACGCGCACACGCCGAAGGACACGACCCACTTGGGCTCGGTCATCTGCTCGTAGACGCGCTTGAGGATGGGGGCCTGCTTCAGGTTGATGGTGCCCACCACCATCAGCAGGTCCGCCTGGCGCGGCGAGAAGCGCGGGAACTCCGCGCCGAAGCGCGAGATGTCGTGGCGGCTGGCGGCCACGGACATGTACTCCATGCCGCAGCACGCGGTGGCGTACGGGTAGGTGAACAGCGAGTACTTGCGGGCCCAGCCCAGGCCCTTGGACACCAGCTTCTGGAAGAAGCCCATGGCTTCGTCCCGGCGGGTGGTCATGATCGGCGCGATGTCGGTGTCAGCCATGGTGATGTCTCAGCTCTCCCAGTCGAGAGCGCCCTTCTTCCAGACGTAGATAAGGCCCACGAGCAGGGTCGACGCGAAAACCAGCATCTCCACGTAGCCGAACCAGCCGAGCGCCTGGAAGTTCACTGCCCAGGGGTACAGGAACACCGCTTCCACGTCGAACACGATGAAGAGCAGTGCGATGACGTAGAACTTCACGGCGAAGCGCTGGCGAGCGGGACCGCTCGACTCGGAGCCTGCTTCGAAGGGGGCCGACTTGGTGCTGCTCGGGCGCTTGGGGCCCAGCCGGGTGGTGACCTGGGGGATGATCATCCCCATGACACCGGCCAGCAGGAGCACCACCGCCATCGGCAGGTACGGGGCGAGGGGTGTTGTCATCGGGCGCGGACCCTAACGACACCGCTGGCGTCGTGTCAAAGGGAAACACCCCCGCGCCGGGCCCGCCAACCCCTTGAGATGACGGCCGAAACCGCGCTGCCCGGACGCCTGCTCCCGGACGGGCGGTGGATCAGCGGGCGCCCGTGTCCGCCCCGCGGCTCCCGGACCTGGACCGGGGCTCGTTTGACGCTGTGGGGAAACCACGCCTAGCGTCTGCGGGCTGTCCTTTCTGCCTTCATCGCCTGGGGAGTCGTCGACATGTGGGGCCGGCTGACCTTGCGGATGCAGGTGGCGATCGCGGTGCTGCTTCCGTGCCTCGCGGTGGTGTTCTTCACCGGGGTGTACTTCCCCGCGCGGCAGAAGGCGGCGGGCCTGGAAGTGCTCGCCGGCAGGGCGGTGACGCTGGGGACGCTGGTGGTGCGGCACCCCTCGCTCGCGCTGCCTGAAACGGCGCCGGACGCCCGCGCGCGCCGCGACGAGGTCTTCAACCAGGTCGAATCCGGCGGCTTCACGCTGACGTTCCAGGAGCTGTCCCGCGCGGACGGCACCGTGATCGCCGTGCGCGGCCAGGTGCCGGAAGGGTCCCTTCAGCCGAAGGAGCTCAAGCCGGGGGCGTGCACGGTGGCTCGGCTGACGGATTCGGATCAGGTCGTGGTGCGCTGTGAGAGCAATGGCCTCGTGTACCGCGCGGGCTTCGGCACCCACGAGGTGAAGGCGGCGCTGGCGGCGACGGAGGGCTACTCGCTCATGGGCTACCTGGGCGCCGCGGTGCTGGGCCTGGGGCTGGCCGTCATCATCAGCCGCGCCATCGCCGACCCCGTGTCGCGCGTCACGCAGGTGGCGCGTGAAGTGGCCCGGGGCGATGTCTTCCGGGGCGAGCTGGACGTGTCCGCCGCTGGCGAGGTGCGGCAGATGGCCACCTCCTTCAACGAGATGCTGAGCACGCTGCGCTCCACGGTGATGGAACTCGTCACGCGCACCGAACAGCTGTCCAGCGCGTCTCGCGGGTTGATGGGGGCCTCTGCGGATCAGGAGCACGTCATCAGCCAGCAGGCCGCGTACGCGCAGCAGATCGCCGCCACGTTCGAGGAGCTTTCCCGCACCGCCGAGCAGATCTCCTCGTCCACGGAGGTGGTGGAGTCCAGCGCGCGGCGCACCCATGACGCGGTGGCGGAGGCCATGGCGGTGGTGGCGCAGGTGGTGGGCGGCATCAACGACATCCGCACGGAGTCCAAGGGCGTGGCGGACGCCATCGTGGGGCTGAACAAGGATTTGCAGCAGGTCTCCAAGATCGCCCAGGTCATCAACCAGGTGGCGGAGCGAAGCGACCTGCTGGCGCTCAACGCGGCGCTGGAGGGCACCAAGGCGGGCGACGTGGGCCGGGGCTTCTCTCTGGTGGCCGCGGAGATGCGCAAGCTGGCGGAGAACGTGTCCGTGTCCGCGCGCGACATCGCCCGCATCGTGGAGAAGGTTCAGGACTCCGGCGAGGAGGCCGCGTCCAAGGCCCGCGTGGGCATGGCGACGAGCGACCGGGGCGTGGAGGTGGCCGAGCAGGCCTCCGCCGTCTTCCTGCGCATCGTGGAGCTGGCGCGCGGCACCAGCGAGGCGGCGCGGCAGATCACCATCGCCACCCGCCAGCAGCGTCAGTCCAGCGAGCAGGCGGTGCAGGGCGCGCGCAACGTGGCGGACCTGGTGAAGCAGGGCGTGGACGCCACCGGCCGCACCACCCGCATCGCCCAGGACCTCCAGGCCGTGGCCGAAGGCCTCACCGCGGTGACGAGCCGCTTCAAGGCCCAGCCCCGGCCGTAGTCAGACGGGCCGGGACGAAGGCGCGCGTGCGCGCAGCTTCTGGAACAGCTCCGGGGACATGGCCGCGACGCCCAGGCGGTGGTCGGGCGCCACCGCCTCTCCGTGGAAGTCGCTGCCGAAGGTGGGCACCAGGTCGAGCTCCGCCGCGAGCGCCAGGTACTTCTGCCGCACCGAGGGGTTGTGGGCCACGCTGAGGATCTCCAGGCCGGAGAGGCCCGCCTTCGCCAGCGCTTGAATCTCCGAGCGCTCCATCTTGGAGGAGCTGGGGTGGGCCAGTGTCGCGGTGCCGCCCGCGTTGCGGATGAGCCGGATGGCCTCCGCGCCGTCCAGCTTGAAGCGCTCCACCCACGCCGCGCGGCCCGTGCCCAGGAAGCGGTCGAACGCGGCCTTCACGTCGATGCACCAGCCTTGATCCACCAGCACCCGCGCCAGGTGGGGCCGCCCCAGCTGCGCGTCCCCGGCCACCTTGCGCACCTGCTCCATGCGCACCGGGAAGCCCAGCTCCCGCAGGCGGGCCACCATGGCCTCCATGCGGTGGGTGCGCTCGTCGCGCAGCCGGTCCGCGAAGCGCGCGAGGTCCGGGTCCTCCGGGCGCAGGAAGTGGCCCAGGATGTGGGCCTCCTTGCCGTAGACGAAGGCGGACAGCTCGATGCCGGGCACCAGCTCGACACCATGCGTTGCGGCGGCCTGCCGGGCTTCATGGAGCCCCGCCACCGTGTCGTGGTCCGTCACGGCCAGGACGGTGACTCCCGCGGCGGCGGCTCTCGCCACCAGCTCCGAGGGCGGGTACTGGCCGTCACTGGCGGTGGTGTGCGAATGCAGGTCGATCACGGCGGTGGAACCCTCCGGAGGGCGGCGAGGCGGGCACTCTTACGCCATGTCCCCACGGGAAGGGGCCGGAAGAGCGGGCCCTGTGTGAATCCGCACGGCGAGGGGTTTGTTCCTGTCCGGTGGCGGCCCCAAGGGAGGGCGGGGCTGGAGCCGGGCCTCCCCTTGGCAGGCCGGCGGTGCTAGATCGCCGCGCCATGGCCAAGACGACCCCGACCCCGAAGAAGTCCACCCTTCGCGCCGCCTACGCGAACGCGCGCAAGGCGGATCCACGCCCCATCACCGGCAAGGAGAAGCCGGCGGAGCTGCTCGCGCACGCCTTCAGCGCCTACGTGGGCCGCCAGGAGCGCACCGCGTTCGAGCTGATGCAGCAGTCCGTGCAGCAGGACGCGTCCATCTTCCTCACGCTGTCGGGTGCCATGACGCCCGCGGGCCTGCACCAGTCCTGCCTCATCCCGCTGGTGGAGAAGGGCATCATCTCCGCCATCACCACCACGGGCGCCAACCTCTACCACGACGCCCACCGCATCATCGGTCACGGCATCCGCGAGGTGAACCCCAACGCGGGTGACCTCCAGTACCGCCTGGCGCGCATCATCCGCATCTACGACCTGGGCTTCTGGGAGGAGGCGCTGCTCGACACCGACCGCCTCTTCTCCGCCATCCTCCGGCAGCCGCAGTTCCAGCGGAAGATGACCACCCCGGAGTTCCACTACCTCCTGGGCAAGGCCATTTACGGCATCGAGAAGCAGCTGGGCGTGAAGCAGCCGTCGCTGTTGTCCACCTGCTACAAGCACGGTGTGCCCATCTGGGTGGGCGCGGTGCAGGACGGCTCCATCTTCCTCAACGTCGTGAAGCTGAAGCGCCTGCTGGGCGACGAGTTCAAGTTCGAGCTCGACATCAACGACGACGTCTATTCCATGGCCGCCATGCAGCACTACTGCCGCCACAACGGCAGCGGGAAGCTGGCCATCTGGATCCTGGGCGGCGGCGTGCCCAAGAACTACACGCTCCAGGGCGAGCCGCTGCTCGACCAGATCCTGAACGTCCCCACGTCGGGCTTCGACATCGACGTGCAGTTCTGCGTGGACCCGGTGGACAACGGCGCGCTGTCCAGCTGCCCGGCCGGTGAGGGCCACACCTGGGGCAAGGTGTCCGTGGAGGCGGTGGAGACGGGCTCCATGTACGTGCACTGCGACGTGACGGCGGTGTTCCCCTGGCTCACGCACGCGCTGTTCAGCGAGCCCAAGAACAAGCGCAAGCCCATGCGCCTGATGGACAAGATGGACGACGCGGTGAAGTTCCTGGACGCGGACGTCAAGAAGCGCAGCAAGTCGCTGATGAAGACGCTGGACTGGAGCGTCGAGGAAGCCGCGCCCTCCTCCAAGAAGGACGCGAAGGCCCACGACAGCTTCGTGCGTTAGAGCGCAGTTCTTCCAACCCAGGCTTCAAGTCCCAAGGAGACGGTGATGAGTCAGCAGCCCGCGACGGGTGTGGTGATGTCCCTGGTGAGTGCTCCCCAGCTGAAGACGCAGGTGACGCACGGCCCGTCTGGCGCGACGTTGCCCACGGAGGCGCCGAAGGACAACGGCGGCACCGGCGGCAGCTTCTCCCCCACGGACCTGGTGGCCACGGCGCTGGCGTCCTGTGTCGTGACGACCATGCACCTGGTGGCCGGCAAGGAGGGCTTCACCCTGGGCGAGGTGCGCGCGACGGTGGAGAAGCGGATGACCCCTCCGCCGCGCAAGATTGGCGAGCTGGTGATCTCCATCCTGATGCCGGCCGGCCTCGTGCCGGAGCAGCGCACCCTGCTGGAGAAGATCGCCCACGAGTGTCCCGTGGCGCGCAGCCTCCACCCGGACGTGAAGGTCACGGCGTCGTTCGGCTACCCGGACTGAAGCAGTCGTGAAGGGGCTCGGTCGGCTGCCCGCCCTCCGAGCCCCGCATGCGGCAGGCGGTCGTCGTGCCCACTCTCCTGGGTACATGAACCTGAAGCGACTGGGCATCTACCTCAACGACCACCTGCTGGGCTCCACCGTGGGGTTGGAGCTCGCGAAGCGGACGGAGCGCGAGAACCGCAGCAACCCGGTGGGCCAGTACCTGGCCACGCTGATTCCGCTGCTGGAGCAGGACCGCGCCACGCTGCTGTCGGTGATGTCCGCGGTGGAGGCGCGCGTGGACCCGCTGAAGGTGGGCGGCGCGTGGCTGACGGAGAAGCTGTCGCGGCTGAAGCTCAACGGCTCCTGGCTGCGCTACTCACCGTTGAGCCGGCTGGTGGAGCTGGAAGGCCTGTGCGTGGGCTCCCACGGACGCGTGTCCATGTGGAGGAGCCTGGCGAAGGTGGCCGCGAAGGAGCCGCGTCTGGCGCGGTTCGACTTCGCCTTCCTCGCCGAGCGCGCCGACGGGCAGCTGGAGACGCTCCAGACGCTGCGCCTTCGCGCGACGGAGACCGCGTTCAGCGACACATCCGTCGAGACCGGCGAACAGGCACCGGTCCCGACGGAGGCTTGAGCCGTCAGGGACTTCAGGTCCCCGAGGGCGTCACGGGCGTGCGCGCCCCGTTCTCGGGGCCGGGCAGCAGGCGCAGCTGGCTGGCGGAGGTGAACGTCGCGTCCACCTCGCGCTCCAGGTACGTGTAGCCGGACAGGCCGTCCTCGTAGACGCGCAGCAGGTTGCGGGACTCGTCCAGGGTGATGCGTCCCTGGCGCAGCGCCAGCTCCGTGAACTTGCGCAGCTTCGCGACGAGGTCGTCCTTGTTGTAGCTCACGTAGTTGAGCACTTCCGTCACGGTGTCCCCGGCGACGACGTGGTCGATGAGGTAGCCGCCGCCCGGAGCCAGCGACACCTGCACCGTGTGCGTGTCTCCGAAGAGGTTGTGCAGGTCGCCCAGGATCTCCTGGTACGCGCCCACCAGGAAGATGCCCAGGTAGTAGTCGTCGCTGTTGAGCGCGTGCAGCTCCAGCGCGTCCTTCACCTCGCGCTTGTCGATGAAGTGCTCGATCTTCCCGTCCGAGTCGCAGGTGATGTCCGCCAGCGTCGCGCGCCGGGTCGGCTTCTCCGCCAGACGGTGGATGGGCATCATCGGGAAGAGCTGATCAATGGCCCACGAGTCCGGCAGCGACTGGAACACGGAGAAGTTGCAGAAGTACGTGTCCGACAGCTGCTTCTCCAGTGCCTCCAGCTCCTCCGGAATCTCCCCGGCCTCGCGCGCCACGCGCAGAATCTTGTGGCAGATGGCCCAGTAGAGGTTCTCCGCCGCCACGCGCTGCTCCAGCGACAGGTGGCCCAGGGAGAACAGCTGGAGGCTCTCCTCCTTGGCGTCCTGCGCATCGTGGAAGGCCTCGATGACGTTCTTGTTCGTGACCTCGCGGAACGTCGAATAGAGGTTGCGCACCACGGAGGGCGCCTTGTCGTCCACCTTGTCGGGCGTCTGGGACGGGTCGAACTCGCTGGTGCCCAGCACGTCCACCACCAGCACCGCGTGGTGCGCCACGACGGCGCGGCCGGACTCGGAGACGAGCGTGGGGTGCGGCACGCCCGCGCGGTCGCAGGCCTCCATCACGCCGAAGACGACGTCGTTGGCGTACTCCTCCGTCGTGTAGTTCATGGAGGAGGCGAAGTTCGTCTGGGAGCCGTCGTAGTCCACGCCCAGGCCGCCGCCCACGTCCAGGTACTTCAGCGGCGCGCCCTGGCGAGCCACCTCCACGTAGAAGCAGCCCACCTCGCGCAGCGCGTTCTTCACGTTGCGGATGTTGGAGATCTGGCTTCCCAGGTGGAAGTGAAGCAGCTCGAAGGAGGACAGCAGGCCCGCGTCCTTCATGAAGCTGATGCAGTTCATCAGCTCCGAAGAGGACAGGCCGAACTTGGACCGGTCACCGCCGGACGCCTCCCACTTGCCGGCGCCGCGCGTGGACAGCTTCACGCGCATGCCCAGCCGCGGCGTGATGCCCGTGCGGCGCGCCACCTCCGCGATGAGGGGCAGCTCGCTGGGCTTCTCCACCACCAGGATGACGTTGCGGCCCAGGCGCGAGTAGAAGAGCGCCGTCTCGATGTACTCCTCGTCCTTGTAGCCGTTGCAGATGACGAGCGCGTCTTCGCTGTCCAGCAGCGCCATCACGGCGAGCAGCTCCGGCTTGCTGCCGGCCTCCAGGCCGTAGGTGTACTCCTTGCCCGCCTCGATGATGGTCTCCACCACGTAGCGGTGCTGGTTCACCTTGATGGGGTACACGCCCCGGTACAGGCCCTTGTAGCCCTGATCCGCGATGGCCTTCTTGAACGCGTTGTTCAGGTGCACCACGCGGTGGCGCAGCACGTCCGTGAAGCGCAGGAGCAGCGGCAGACCGATGCCCCGGCGACGGACCTCGTCCACCAGCTCCTTGAGGTCCATGCTCGGAGCGGCGGGCCCGTCCGGGTGGACGCACACGTGGCCCTTGTCGTTGATGCCGAAGTAGGGCGAGCCCCAGTTGCGGATGCCGTACAGCTCATGAGCATCGGCCAGGGTCCAGCGGTGCTGAGGGGAGGGAGCGGCCATCGTTGTTTCGTGCCTCCGGTGGAGCGCGCGGCGGGGGTGTGGAAACTCCCATGAACACGGGAGGGGGGCCGGACTATCGGAAACGCCCCATCCATTCAATAGCCGCCTGTTCCCAGGGCAAGCAGGCGGGCAGGGGCCCCATTCCGGGCTCTAGCCCCGGTGGGCCGGTCAGCATCCAATTCCTACCCTTCCACCTGGGCAGCGCAGGGAGGTCGAGTGGAGAGAAGGGGAGGGTACATGGAGTCGTCCGCACGCAGGGAAGAGGCAGCGCCACTGACCCCGCGGGAGATCTTCGAGCGGCTGGACAGGTACGTCATCGGCCAGGACGTCGTGAAGCGAGCGGTGGCCATCGCCGCGCACAACCACCTCAAGCGCATCCAGGCGCGGCGGATGCGCCGGCAGTCCCTCCTCAAGAAGTCCAACATCCTGCTCATTGGACCCACGGGCAGCGGCAAGACGCACATCGCGCGCAACCTGGCGGAGATCCTCCAGGTCCCGTTCACCACCGTGGACGCCACCGAGTACACGGAGGCGGGCTACTACGGGAAGGACGTGGAGGTGATGGTGTCCGACCTGCTCTTCAAGGCGAACCACTCCGTGGAGGACACCCAGCGGGGCATCATCTTCATCGACGAGGTGGACAAGATTGCCCGCCGCACCCAGGGCGCCCGCAACGGCGCGGGCAGCCGCGACATCGGCGGTGAGGGCGTGCAGCAGTCGCTCCTGAAGCTGCTGGAGGGGCGCGAAGTGCACGTGCCCATGAATGTCACGCAGGCGTGGAACAAAAGTGACTTCGTGCAGGTGGACACGCGCGACATCCTCTTCATCTGCGCGGGCACGTTCAGTGACCTGCACGACTTCGGCGACGAGGGCGGCCGGGCCATGGGCTTTGGCGCGGATGCGTTCGGGGCGAAGCGCAAGGAGAAGCGCATCTCCACGAAGCAGCTGGTGGACTTCGGGATGATGGCGGAGTTCCTGGGCCGCATGCCGGTGATGGTGCAGCTGGAGCGGCTGGGCGAGTCCGACCTGTTGCGCGTGCTCACCGAGCCTCCGGATGCCATCACCCGCGAGTTCAAGGAGCTGCTCGCGCTGGATGAGATTGAGCTGGAGTTCCCGGAGAGTGGCCTGCGGGAGGTGGTGCGCTACTCCATGTCGCGTGGGTTGGGCGCGCGCGGCCTGCGCTCCATCCTGGAGCACGTGATGTCGGACATCATGTTCGAGGCGCCGGAGCGCAAGCACCGCCACGTGACGGTGGACGCGGAGTTCGTGAAGGCGCGGCTCGCGGCGCTGGACGACGTGGAGCTCAACGCTTAGCGGGCGGTGGCTTCTCGGAGGCCCGGGCGGCGGCGCCCAGCCGTGCCGCCGCCTGCGGATCCTGGATGAGCTGGAGCACCACGTCGTTGCGCAACAGGGCCCGCGTGTCGCCGCGCTCCAGCGCGTCCTGCAGGTCCCGGTGCGACAGCGCGAGCTGGAAGCGCGGGTCCTTGCGCAGCGCCTTGTAGGCGGGGTCCTCCTGGAGCTTCTTCGCCTTGGCGGGGTCGTGCGCGGCCTGGGCCACCTGGACCAGGTCCTCCAGCGGGGCGAACTGGGTCAGCTCGAAGAGGTTGAAGCGGCGGGACATGTCGAACGCGACGGAGTCCTTGGGGGCCACGCCCCAGCGCTTGCCGGCGATGACGACGTGCTGCTCCATGAACGTCAGCGCGCTCAGGCAGACCCAGAACAGGGCCGCCATCTTTCCTCCGCCGAGCACGAAGCCCAGCGTGCGGTCCAGGCCGCGCTCGTCGGAGTCCCTGCCGGAGAGGAAGCGCAGCAGCAGCGCGCCCAGGGCGTAGCGCACGGTGAGCCACGTGACGACGAAGAGGAGCACCGTGCCGAAGAGCGTCCCGATGAGCAGCGGTGAGCCCAGCGCTACGGCGAGCTTGGGGCCGGCGAGGGGCGCGAGCTTGCGCGAGACGAAGTAGCCCGCCGCGAGCCCCACGGAGTTGGCCACCTGTCGGGCGGCGCCGGAGAGGGCGCCGAGGATGCCGAAGAACAGCACCATGCCCAGGAGGATGAGGTCGATGACCATGGGGTGGGCTCCTGGGGGCCGCTAGCGGATCTTGAACGAGGAATCGCCCTTGGACTTGTCCGCGGTCTGCTTCTGGGCTTCCGCGAGGGCTTCCTTGTAGCGGGCGTTGGCGGGCTCGTAGGTGAGCGCCATCTTGAGGTTGCGCTCCGCGGCGGAAGGGTTGCCGGACTCCAGGTCCTTCTGGGCCTGGGTGTAGAACTGACGGCCCTTGGGGTGGGTGCCGATCTGCTCTTCCTGCTCCTTCTTCGCGGCGGCCTTCGTTTCAGACTCGGAGGCGTCGGTGAAGCGCAGTTTCTGCGCGCGGTCCGGGCCGGCGATGTCGGAGAGGTACTTCTTGCGCTTGGTGTCGTCGCGCAGGACGTAATAGGCCTCGGTGACGCGCTTGTAGAGCTCGTTCACCTGGTCCTTGAGGGCCTTGGACTCCAGGTGGAAGAAGCGGTCCGGGTGGTAGACGCGGCTCTCTTTGTAGAAGGCCTTCTTGATGTCGCCGGGGACGGCGGTGCGCTCAAGGCCGAGCAGCTCGAAGTAGTCCAGCTGGTCGAGCTTCGCGCAGCGTGACTCCAGGTCCGCGAGCTGCTCCGGGCTGAGGGCCGGGCCCCCCGCGGCGGCGGGCGGAGGCGGAGGCGGAGGGGGACGGAAGACGACGTCCACCTTCTTCTCCTTGATGACTTCCTTCACCGTGTTGGCCGCGGTCATCGCCGCCACGGCGATGAGTCCGAAGACGGCGACCGACGCGGTGGTGGAGAGCGCGAACCGCCGGGCGGCGGGGGCGCTGGAAGCGCTGTCGAACGTTTCGAACATGACGGGGACGCATATAGCGACACCGTGTGTCACGAAGGTTCAGGCTCCGTGACACTTTGCCCCCGGCCTTGTTTCGATTGGGTCACGAACCGCGAGCGTTCAAAAATCCGCGCGGCAGGTGAGTCACGGTCTTGTCGGAAATCACCGCCGTGGGCGTTCCGTGACGCCGCGTCTGCCACAACAGCGCGATCAGAAGCACGGAGTACGCCACCGCGAACGGCCGGAAGAGCAACACGTGCCGGGCCCACTCCGCGCCCAACACCGCGTCGGACACGACCATGCCAATGAGGGCCACGCCGGCCACGCACGCCTGCCCCAGGCGCGAGCGTCCCTCCAGCGCCGCGCGGATCACCGGCCACGCGAGCAGGTAGTTCGCGCGCCACGCCAACGGTGACAAAAGCGTCACGCCCAGGCAGCAGAACGCGAGCAGCTCCACCGGACCGGGCCGCGCCCACACGAGCGCGCCGATGAACAGCCCCATCGCCACGACCTGCGCCGCGGTCATCGCACCCGCTGGAGGCAGCGACTCCGGGGGCAGCACCAGTGACAGCAGCAGCGTGGGCAGGCCCTGAGGGTTGTGGCCCAGCGCCCACGGCGGCGTGGTGCGCGCCAGGATCTCCGTCCAGTCACGCAGCTGTGACAGCGTGCCCGTCCAGCCGTAGCGGCCCAGCGTGGGCAGCACCAGCAGGACGCCGAAGAGGGCGGTGGTCCCCACCACGCGCCAGTGCCGGCGCGCCAGGAAGAACAACCCCAGCAGCGCGGCCGGAGGCTTGAGCAGGCACGCCACGGCGAAGGCCGCGCCGGGGCCCCACGTGCGGCCCCGCTCGGCACCCACGGCCGCGAGCACCAGCAGCCACAGCAGCACGACGTCCACCTGGCCGTAGAAGATTTCGAAGGAGAACGCGGGCAGCAGCGCGGCGGTGGCGAGCACCGGAGCCCACGGCCACGGCGTCGCCTCTCCGTCCTTGGGCACCGCGCGACGCGTGAGCACGGACACGGCGCCGAGCGCGAGCACGGAGCCCAGGTTCCACAGCGCCACGGCCGCGCGCGGAGGCACGGCGGTGAAGGGCAGGAACAGGGGCGCGGTGACGGGCGCGTACTTGAACGGCATGGTGCCGTCCTCGGCGCGGTAGAGGTCCGTGCCCTCGCGGAAGCGCTCCGCGGCGGTGAGGTAGACGCGGAAGTCCGCGCCGCGCCGGGGATGCTGCCCCACCGCCACGGCCGCCACGGCGAGCACCAGCAACAACGCCCACTCCACCTTCAGGGACGCGCGTTTGCGGGCGGGCTCAGCGGTGCTCATTCACGGACCGGGACACGGAGGGGCGCGCACCATTCCACGCGGGGGCGCCCCGCCGCAATCACAGGCCGTAGGCTTCCAGCAGCCGCAGCCACACCTCGCTCACGGTGGGGTACGACGGCACCGCGTGCCAGAGCGTGTCCAGCGGCACCTCGCCCGCGACGGCGATGGTGGCCGCGTGGATCATCTCGCCCACGCCCGGCCCGGTGAACGTGGCGCCCACGATGACCCGGCGCTGCTCGTCCACCACCAGCTTGGCCGTCCCCTTGAGGTCCTTGCCCATGACGGACGCGCCGGCCACGTCGCCCAGCTCGTACTGCACGGTCTTCACCGGCACGCCTGCCTTGCGCGCCTGGTCCTCGGTGAGGCCCACGCTGCCCACCTGCGGGTGCGTGAAGATGACCTGAGGCGTGGCCTTCGCGTCCGCCCACGCCTTCGCGGGCTTGCCCAGGAGGACGTCGCCCAACAGCCGCGCCTGGTACTTGCCCATGTGCGTGAGCATGTTGCGGCCGTTCGCGTCGCCGCACGCGTACAGCCAGCCGCCGTCCACACCCGTGGCGCGGAGCTGATCATCCACCTCGATGGTCGCGCCGGGCTTGAGCCCCACCGTGTCCAGACCCATGTCGTCCGTGCGCGCGGTGCGGCCCATGGCGACGAGCAGCGCGTCCGCGCGCAGCGTGTCCCCGCCGGTCAGCGTGATGGTGTATTCGCCCTGGGCTCCGGAGCGCTGCACCTTGGTGGCCTGCGTCTCCAGCAACACGCGCACGCCGGAGTCGCGCAGCGCCTCGGCCACCTGCTCGCTGACGAAGGGTTCAAAGCGCTTGAGCACGCGGGGCCCGCGCTGCACCAGCGTCACCTCCGAGCCCAGCTCGCGCCACGCCTGCGCCAGCTCCACCGCCTCCACGCCGCCGCCCAGCACCACCAGCCGGCCCGGCACGGCCTTGGCGCCGGTGCCCTCGCGGTTGTCCCACGGCCTGGAGTCCTTGAGGCCCGCGATGTCCGGCAGGCGCGGCGTGCTGCCCGTGGCGATGACGACGGCCTGCTTCGCCTCCAGCTCGCGCACCTTGCCTTCCTTGCCCGTGACGGCCACCTTGCGCGGGCCCGTGAGCCGGCCCTTGCCGCGCACCACGGTGAGCTTCGCGCCCTCCGCCCACTTCACCTGGGACCTGTCGTCGTAGCCGGACACCATCTGGTCGCGGTGCTTGAGCACGGCGTCCGCCTTGAGCGGGCCCTGGATGAGCTCGCGCACGCCGGGCGTGTGCTTCGCCAGCCACAGCGTCTCGCCGGGGTGCAAGAGCGCCTTGCTGGGCATGCAGGCCCAGTAGGAGCACTCGCCGCCCAGGAGCTCGTGCTCCACCAGCGCGACCTTCAATCCCCCCGCCGCCGCGCGCGCGCCCGCGTTCTCGCCCGCGGGACCCGCTCCAATCACCACCACGTCGAAAGTCTCGGCCATGACCCCTCCCGCCCCCTGCTTGCCCCGGGACGGCCGTCCCGCCAATCCGACTGGCGCCGCGCGTCGGATGGTGGATGGAGCGGCTGGTCACCAGAGGACAGCACCGCCTTTCGTCAGGACCTGGAAGGCCCCCGCGTCAGGGGGCGGACGGATGCGTGTGTTCCCCGCGTCCGGTGGACGACGGTCCGCGCGTAGGGTGCGCGGCGGGAGGTGTGCCATGGGACGTGTCTCCAAGGTGGTCTCGGTCCGCTCCGCGGGGTCACGCTTCTAGCGTCACCGGCGGCGTCCAGCGCCCGTCCGAAGTCAGCGCCCGTCCGAGCGCTGTCGCGGCCGTGGAGGACGCCTCCGACGTGAGGTCCAGACGGCGTGTCCGCGCGGTGTCGTTCGCGTGCACACCCCGGCCGTGCTCCGGCACGGCCCGCAGGAATCCGTCTTCGTTCATGTCCTCTTCCAAGCATCGCCGTACCCGCACGTCCCTCCGGCGCTCGGGCTCCTCGCTGTTCCATTCCGAAGCTCCGTCCGCGCGTCACCTGCGCGTCCAGTCCACCCTCTCCGAGGACGTCTCGCTGCTCTTCCGGAGCGAGCTGTCCGACCCCCGTCTCGAAGGCGTCGCGCTGACGTCGTGCGAGCTGTCCCCCGAAGGCCGCACCGTGCGCATCGGTTACTCGCTGCCGCACGACGCGAACCCCGCCACCGTGAAGGAGGCCCTCGCCCGAGCGGAGGGCTTCCTGCGCTCGCGGCTCGCGCAGCACCTGAACCTCAAGCGCACCCCGCACCTGCGCTTCATCCTCGTGGGCACCGCCCCACGCACCGAAGCCGAGGACGGGGGTGACGCATGATGCCCCGCGTCCTCGAAGTCCCACCGGGCGCGGTGCCCCTCCTCGCCTGGGCGCGCACGGTGCCCCCGGCGGCCTTGAAGCAGCTCCAGCGACTCGCCGCGCAGCCCTACGTCACGGAGCACGTGGCGGTGATGCCGGACGTGCACCTCGCGTCGGGCGTGGCGGTGGGCACCGTCTTCGCCACGGAAGCCCACGTCGTCCCCGGCGCACTGGGCAACGACCTGGGCTGCGGCGTGAGCGCGCACCGCTTCGCCTTCCCCGCCGCTTCGCTCTCGCGAGCGGACCTGGAGCGGCTCCTGTCCCAGCTCGCCCGGGTCATCCCGGTGGGGGACGCGGTGCACCGGGGGCGAGGCCTGTCCCTGCCGCCGGGGCTCGAAGCTCCGCCGCTGTCCACCCAGAAGCTCGCGCATGCCTGGGAGCGACTGGCGCCGCGTCACCTGGGCACGCTCGGTGGGGGCAACCACTTCCTGGAGCTGGACCGCGATGGGGCGGGGGACCTCTGGCTG
>NZ_RAWF01000083.1:0-35207 GCF_003612075.1 Corallococcus sp. CA041A | reverse complement strand
GCCCCACGCCCACCCCCAGCGCCGCCAGCAGGTTCGTGTCCTGCCGTGGCACCACCCGGTCCACCCCCATGCCCATGAGGAAGGGCAGCACCAGGGACAGCACCTGCAGCACCAGCGACACCGCGAAGATGCGCGTCCAGTTGCCTGCGTGCCCGCGCAGCAGGGCTGGCAAGCGGCGCAGCAGGGCCGGCCGCGTGTGGCCTCCCCGGAGCGCGGACGTGGGCTCGAACAGCAGGGCCACGCCGGTGAAGGCGTCGCGGAACTCGTCCCAGGACAGCCGCCGCCGTCCCAGGGCCGGATCCACCACGTCCACCCCACCCCGCCACAGCCCGTCGAAGACGACGTAGTGGTTGAACTCCCAGTGGAGGATGGAGCCGCGGTCCAGCACGGGAACCTCGTCCATGCCCAGGCTCACGCCCCGCGCATCAAGGCCGAAGCGCTTCGCTGCCTCCACCAGCGCCAGCGCGTGCGCGCCTCCGCGCCCCGCCCCCACCGCCTCGCGCACCTCCGCCGGCCGCGCCGGGGCGCCGTGGTACGCCAGCACCATGGCCAGGCACGTGGGGCCGCAGTCCGCCGCGGTGAACTGCTGGAGGAGCGGCACCCGGCGCCACCGCCGCTTCAGCTCACGCCACGTGCCCATGCCTCACCTCCGCCCGCCGCGAGCCTGCGCCCACAGCGCGGCCGCCAGCGACTCCGTGCCCACCTGCACTTCGACCGTGTTCGGGGTGCCCGGCACGTCGCCGCCCGCCGACGAAACGTCGTGCGCACGGACGAGCACGCCCGGCGCCAGCCTCCCGCTCAACGCCTCTGGCACTCGCGTCCCCGTGTCCACCCACTCCACCTCGTAGTCGCGCATGCCTTGCGCCGTCCGTGCGCGCACTCGCAGCCCCGGACTCAGCGTGCCCTGGTGCTGTTCGGGCACGGTGAAGAACAGCCGCGTCCGCATGTCGCTCCCGGGCGATGGAGCAGTGGGCGAGCCCAGGGACAACACCTCCACCACCCCTGGGACGCTCACCACGCGGGCCACCGGCACGCGCGTCGCGAAGAGACCCAGGAGCGCGATCGCGACCTCCAACGGCAGCGGCAGCCAGCGCACCCAGCTCGGGTGCTCCAGCCGCACCGGCTCCGCGGCGGGCCCGCGCGCATGGCGCTCCAGGGCCTCGCGCCTGAAGGGCGTGTTCCCTTCCTCATCGGCCATGTCGCGACTCCAGCGGCGTGCGGAAGGACGCGAGCAGCATCCGGTCCCACGCCGGCTCCTCGTCGCTGATGGCCGCCAGCAGCGCGAGCGCGATGCCCACCGAGCCCGTCAGGAAGCTGGCGTTGTCCTCCACCCGGTCCGTGTAGATTTCGCGAGGGAACCACGCCGCGTAGCCACCGACGCCTTCGCCGGGCACGCGCCGCGCCACGAGCCGCGCGAAGCACTCGCGCGCTTCGCGGCCGAAGGCCTCCTCCCCCGTCAGTCGGTACATGCGGTGGAACAGGTGCGCCAGCCCCGCCTCGCCGTGGCACAGCCCGCCGTCCATCACCTCGCGCGTCTCCTCGGGCCGGCGCACCGCGCGCAGGCCCGTCTCCACCGCCACCCGCTCCCACTCCGCTTTGCCCACCGCGCGCGCGGCCATCAGCAGCGTCGCGGCCACACCCGGATCCCCGTAGCACCACGCGCCCCGCGACACCTGGGAGCGCCGCACCTCGTTGTCCGCGTAGTAGGCGAAGGCGGACAGCGAACTCGCGGGCTGCCGCTGCGCGAGCAGCCACCGCACAGCCTCCTCCAGCGCGGGCCCCACCCGCGCCCGGTCGACGTCGTGCGCCCACGCGGCCGCCAGCAGGCCCACCACGCCCGGGTTGCCGTGGGCCACGCCCAGGTTGTAGCCGCCATCCTGCTGCTTCTTGCGGGTGGTCGTGGGGATGAGCTCCGGAGGGGTCCGCCACGCCCGTCCCTGCGGCCCCAACTCCGACACGGCCAGCAGGTGGTGGACGACGCGCTCCAGGCACCGGCGCGCCCGGGCCCCCGGAAGCCGCTCCAGCGCGAAGACGCCCAGCCCCACCAGCCCGGCGATGAGATCGTAGTGCTGCACCCAATGCTCGACGCCCAGGGCGTCCTCCAGCGCCGCTTCCACTTCCTCCAGCGGATCTTCCTCCGCGCCCAGCTGATCCGGCAGCAGGTGCGCGCCCAGGTGCTGCATCACCCACGACACCTGGACGAAGCCGCCGTGCAGCGCCGGACGCATCCACTGGCGCCCCACCTCCTCCAGCGCACCGTCCAGGAAGCGCGCCGCGTGCTCCGGGTCATCCCCTCCGGGCCACACGCGCGCCAGGTAGCCGTGCAGCAGCGCCTGACTCGACAAGCGCTCCGCGATGCGCATGCCCTTGTGAGTGAAGGGCTTGTGCAGCTCGGTGGTGATGGCACGCACCGTCTCCGCGGCCTGGTCCGCCAGAGTTCCGGTGAGCAGCGGCCGCCACCGGGGGGCCTCCTGATTGGGACGGATGGAATGGGCCATCATGGGCGTGGCTCCTGCGCGCGGGCGCGCGCGAGCTGGGATTGGTAGGTCCGGGCGAGGAAGTCGTAGAGCACCAGCTCCTGCGCGCGCGCCGCGGAGCGCAGCATCCGGTTGGCGTGCATGTGCAGGTGGATGCCGGCAACCGTGGGCAGGGACACGCCGAGCCGGCCCTCGCGCGAGGCCACCTCCAGGCGCCGCCGCACGGGGACAAGCCGCTCCGAGCGCTCGCGCAGCACGGCGAGCCCCTCACTGAGCAGCGGGCTTCTTTCCGCGTCCGGCGCCCAGGCCGCCTCCAATGCGGCGCGGGCCTGCCGGTAGCGGGCACCGAGCTGGTGCGTGAAGGCCGTGTCCATGCGGAACTCCCGCCCGAAGAAGTCGCGGGAACGCTCGGCCACCGTCAGCTTCGCGCGCGCATCCAGGCCCAGGTCCTCCAGCAGCAGATCCATGCCCCGCAGGGTGAGCTGCCACCGGGCCTCCGCGCCCGCGTCCCCATCCAACAGTGCCATCAGCTTCAGCACCGCCTCGCTGTCCGCGTGGAACAACTCCTCGGCCAGGGCCATGCCCTCCGGACCGCCGTAGCGCTCCAGCTCTCGCTCGTACGTGTCGAGTTGCACCTTCCACACCACACCGGCCCGCGCCAGCGGTGCCACCGCGGCGGAGAGCGCCGGCAGTGCGTCGCGGTGAAGGCGGGCCGGATCCCCGTGCAGCCGCAGGCGCACGTGCCAGTCTGGATCCTCGAAGCGGATGAAGAACCAGCGGTCCACCACGCCCTCGCGGACGAGCTGCTCCACCAACGGCGTCACCGCGTCGCACAGCACGTCATCCGCGCCAGCGGTGCCCGCGTACAGCTTCGCGTAGAGCCACTCCGAGCCCGGCGCGAAGTGCCGGGGGACACCGGCGGATGGACCACTGCGCGGGGCAGGCACGGAAGCCGTGGGCTCCTGGCGCCGCACCATGGGGAGGAACAGCTCATGGACGAATCTCCCCTCCGGACCGTGAGTGCACAGCGAGTCCGGCCCGACGAGCTGCTCGCGCAGCACGGCGCGGGTGCTGTCCTTCACCAGCGACGCGAGCGTCTCCACGCACAGGACGTTGTCCAGGTCCAACGGCAGCACGTTGTCGCCATTCACCAAGGCCACGTGGCGCGGCAGGCCCAGCCGCTCGCGAAGCGCTTGCACGGCCCGGAAGCACTCCTCGCCGCGCGCCGCGCCCAGCGGCTTCAGCACGTCCGGCCCCAGCCGCCACCTCGCCAGCGACAGCACCACCCGGCCGGACACCACCCGCGGCAGGAAGTCCAGGCCCTCCAGCACGCCCCAGTTCCACGACAGGCCCACCGCGCGCCCCTCGTGCTGGAGCATGCCCAGGAAGCGGTAGACGCCCAGGCCTCGGGCGAAGTTGTGCGCGGTCGTGAGTCGCGGCAGCACCTCGCGGCCCAGCCGCTTCGAGCGCAACACCACGCGCCCATCCACCACCGACACCCGCAGGTCCTCCACCGGGAGCTGCTGCGCGTCGGGCGCGCCAGAGGCCCCCAGGAAGGGAATCTCGTGCCCGCGCAACTGGGGCCGCAGCAGCACGTTGCCAATGCGTCCCTCCGGCAGGTGCACCACCTCCGCGAAGACGGCGTCCGGGCGGAGCGCCTCCTCGGCTCGCAGGTGCCGCTCCACCGCGTCGCGCAGCGCCGGGTCCCCATGACAGAAGCGGCCCAGGGTGTTGGCGCCAGAGGGTCCTGCCGCGCCGCGCAGCACCAGCGAGAAGTCCCCGCTCGCGAAGGACTCGTCCGATGCGGCCAACACGCTGAAGCCCACGGAGATCGCGTCTGGCGGCGGCACGGGCTTCTCCGAGGACAGCGCTTTCAGGTCCTCTTCGCCCAGCGTCAGCACGCGGGCGCCCGGGCTGGCGGTCAGCCGACGCATCAGGTGCAGCTCGCGCGCACCAAACGTCCCTCCCGCATCCGTCGAGGAGGGGAAGGCCAGCCCGCGCAACAGCGGCGCCCCATCCGCGGCGGGAGCGTTGGACACCTGGAAGCCCACGCCAGACTCCTCGTCGAGCGCCTCCAGCAGCGGCACCTCGCGGCCCTCGTAGCGGCGCGTGAAGGCCTCGCAGAACGCGCTCAGCGGCGAGCGGCCCGCCTGGGGCCCCATGCGCCGGACGAGTTCCACCGCGCGCGTCACCTCCGCCAGCACCTCCGGTCCCAACGTGGCGCCGGGCGCCGGACGGTAGAGGTCCACCTGGAAGAGGCGCGGGAGCTCCACCTTCACGGGAAGCGCTTCGAGCCGAGTGGCGATGGAGAGGTAGGCCTCTTTCGACCGGCCGGGACCCTCCGCATCCAGTCTCGCCAGCTGATCTCCGACGTCCTCCAGACATGTGGCCGCCTCCAGCGCCACCTGCGCGGCCTCGCCGGGACCCGCCTCATGCGCCAGCACGCGCAGCCGCGCCACCAGGTACGGGAGCGGCTCCGGCCCGGTGACGGGCACGGCCAGCTCCGGCACCAGCAGGTCGTTGTCCACGAGCGTGCGCACGTACCCGGCGGCCTCCTGTGCATCCACCTCCGCGTCCAGCGCGACCAACGTCCGCACCAACTGCTCCGGCCGGGCCCCTGCGCGCGCGTGCTCCAGCACCGCTTCCAGGTACGCATCCGGCCGCACCGAGGACAGGTGGTGCCGGCGCGCCGCGCCCACGTGCCGCGTCTCCACGTAGCGAAGCCGCCCGGCCGCGCGGTACAGGCTGCCATTGGGGCGGTAGCGGAGCACCTCGCGCAGGGCCGGGTGGCGCACCAGCGCCTCCACCAGTCGCGTGAGGTAGTCCATGTCCAGACGGGTGTCGCGCTGGCACTCGCGCACGTCCGCCACCGCCAGGTGCGTGCGCGCTCCCAGGTGCCCCACGGAGCACGACGCGAAGAGGCCGAAGGGCGTGCAGCGCCCCGCCATGCGCAGGAAGTAGCGCACCAGGGCCTGCTCCACCTTGAGGCCGTACTCGCTGTCCGGCGCCTGGAACCAGAGCGGCAGCTCCTCCTCCAGCGAAGGCGACGCGACGAAGAGGGCCTCACGCACCTCCGGCCGCTCCACGTACGCGCGCAGCCTCGTGCGCAACAGCGCGCGATCCGCGTCCAGCGCCTTCGCGAGCGATTCGGTGGCGTGCGGCGCGGTGAGCCGCGAGTTCCAGTGCTCCATTGCGTCGAAGGGCAGGAGCGGAGTGCGCAGGACGAAGAAGTCCGCCGGTTCCATCAGGAATTCGGCGGGAGGCGGGCGCTGCCCCTCGGGAGCGCGGCGGCGGAGCTGGGACATCGCGGCGGACCTCGGAACCAGGTGCGGGAAACGCCCCGGGCCGGCGAGCACCGGCCCGGGGCAATCGCTCACCATGGCTCGGAAGCGGACCTCACCTCCGAGCGCATGGCGCACGCATCAGAAACAGCAGCCGAAGAACTCACCCGTCTGGCAGAGCGCGTTCGTGTAGCAGACGGTGGCCTCGGTCGGATCCGTGCCAGTGCAGGCGACGACGGAGGTCGGGGCGCCACCGGCAACCTGCTTCATCTCGGTCTCGTTCAGCGCGCGCAGGGTGTCCTTCGACAGCGTCAGCTTCTTGGTGGGCTTCTTCATGATTCGTCTCTCGATGTAAGGCCGCACGGAATTGCGCGGTCGAAACGAATTACGAAGCCACCTGGAATTCCTGGTCGTTGCCCCAATCACTTATCAGCGTTCCGCGTCCTGTGGAGGCAGCCACGTGAGCACGTTGCGCGACCACAGATTGCGGAAGGTGGCGACAAGCTTCGCGCGCTCCGCCGGGTCCGTCATCTCGTTGGCGTCGGCAATCTCAGCAATGCTGGTGGTGCCATCCGCGAGCCCGAGCAGTTCCCGCTCCATGTCGCTGGCGCCGAGCCCGGGGGGCAGCAGGAAGCGGGTCGGATCCAGGCCGGTGGTGCGTTCCACGCTCTGCGCCGTGGGGCGCTCCAGGAGATGAGGGTGCACCCACGCGCGGCTCCAGGAGCCCACCGCCAGCGGGCGCAGCGATTCCACGCGCGCGGGCGGCACCTCCTCGCGCAGCACCTGGAGGAGGGCCTCCAGGTTGAGCAGGGCCCGCGCCAGCGGCGGCGCCATGCACGGGGGCACCCGCGCGCCCGCCATCGCGCGCACCGCGAACACGGCGGTGGCGATGGACACCATCACCCCCGCGTTGGAGGCCCCCACGTGCAGGGGCCCCCCGGCGAGCCGCACGCGGCGGCGACCCTCGAAGACGAGCGGCCACAGGTCCGGCCGGGACTCCACCGCCAGGCGCTCCTGCTCCGCCGCGGTCCAATCCGGGTGCGCCTGCTTCGCCTCCTCCAGGCTGACGGACTCCCTCAGCCCTCGCACTTCGTCCCCCGTCAGCACTCCCGCGCGCGTGAGCAGCTCCAGCACGTGCGGGGACAGGCGCGCGCCGCACGCGGCCACCAGCACATCGCATGGCAGATGACGCGCCTCGCCGCCCTCGTGGTACGTGACGCCTTCGCGGGTGACGCGCACCGCGCTGGCGTTCGGCACCAGCCGCGAGCCCGTCGCCTCCACCAGCCGCGCGAAGTGCGGCAACCGGTGCATGCCCCGCGTCTCGCCGCGCATCAGCAGCGTCACCGGCTGGCCCGCCATCATCAGCGCCCCGGCCTGCTCGAAGCCGGAGATGCCACCGCCCAGCACCGCCACGCGCTGGCCGGCCACCTCCGCCGCGGAGCGCAGCCCCTCCCGCACCTCCACGCGCGAGCCGGGCGCCACTGAGTCTGGAGGCAGGGGCCGCCGCTCATACCAGGCGGTGACGAGCACCTCTTCGGCGCGCACCTCGATGCGGCCCTCGGGCGTCTCCACTTCCACCGTCACTCCATCCGCGTCGGGGCGCAGGCCCACGCAGCGGTGGCGGCAGCGGATGTCCAGGCGCCCCATCTGGATGACGCGTGCGTAGTAGTGCAGCACGTCCTCGCGCTCGCACTCCAGCGCGTCGCGGCAGTCCAGCGGCAGGCCGCCCACCTCCCAGTGCGAGGCGGGCGACAGGTAGACGAGGCCCTCGATATGGGCATGCAGCGAGGCCAGCGGGGTGGCGCCAGACTCCAGGGCCAGGGCGGGGATGCCACGTGCCCGGGCCTCGAAGAGGGCAGCCACCGCGGTGGGGCCGCCGCCAATGACACACAGCTTCGTCGTGAGGGTCGTCATGCGCGCGCCAGCCTATACACGGTTCGGATGCCCAAGCGCGATGAGGGCTTTTTTGAAAGGAATCGAGCCAGGATTGCAGCCTCATTTCGTATGGGATGCGGACACGCCGGTGAGCGGGGAAAGCGCATGCGCATCTTCCAGGACATGGGGAGGCTCCTCCATGAGCGGTGGATGAAGGTCCAGCACAGCGAGGAGGCCTTTCCCGACATCGCGGCCGAGGTCCTGCGGGAGCTGGCCCCGCATCAGGCGTTCAAGACGCTGGAGCCCCTGGAGTGGCTCTACGGGACGCGTGACTTCCCAAAGCAGCTCACCACGCGTCCGGGCTTCGGCCAGCCCGCGCTGACGGTGTTCTCCGACGCCCGCCTGCTCATCGACCTGTACTACTGGGTGGACGGCACCACCGACATCCACCAGCACGGCTTCTGTGGCGCCTTCCAGGTGCTCCAGGGCAGCAGCATCCACGGGCACTACCATTCCCGCGGCCACGCGGAGGTGATGGACCGCCTGAAGGAGACCTTCGACGCCGAGGAGGTGGACGGCCAGTCGGACGACATCGCCGCGCTGGCCGCCTCCCTGCGCGAGTCCACGCTGTTCCGGCCCCCCCTTCAGGGGCTGAATGGGCGCGGGCTCCCTTCTCATTCACTTCAAGGTCGCGCCGCTACGCTTCGGACTCCGGAGACGCCTGCGCGTCGGGTTGCTTGCTGGCGCGGACGACCGCGACCCACGCGAGCAGGACCAGCAGCAGTGCCGGAAACTCCACGATGAGCCGCGTCGCATCGGCGCTGCCACGCTCGGGGTGGGGGTCCAAGGAGAAGCTCAGCTGGCGCTTCCAGGGCAGCTGGTAGGTCCAGCTGGTGGAGTGGCGGCGACTGAGGAACTTCACCTCCCAATCCGAGGTCGGCCCGGGTTGCGTGGGGCCGATCCCGGTGGCGCTGGCGATATGAAGCCGGATCAATCGCGCGTCGGTCCAGCCCACCCACCATGAACGGCCGTGGATGAAGGGAGACCGCAGCGGCTGGGCGGAGGTCCTGCCCACCGAGAAAGAGTACCAGGGGCTGAGGTACCAGACGGCCGTCAAGGCCAAGGCCAGCACCAGGAGTGCCTTCGGGAGAAGACTCCGTGCTCGGGAGCGCCGTGACGTGGGTTCGGACATCTGCCCGCCCACTGTAGCGCCATTTCCCTCACTTCTCGTTAGCGAACGAGGACGAAGGCGGGGCTCCGTTCGATGCCGCAGGCCGCCTCACGCGTCTGACAGGCGAAGCCCGCAGCCCAGGATTCAAATCAAACCCAAGATGACGGTCAGGTCGTCCGCCCAAGCGGGCTCCCGAGGCTGTTTCAGCCCTTACCCTTCGGACGGCTCACCGTGTACATGACGATGTTGTGATCCGAGCCGCCCGTCGGACCGGCCCTCACGTTCGAGACCTTGCACCCGTAGGACATCGCATAGTCAATCTTGCCGTGGCCGTGGCTCTCCACACCGCCATGGGTGGTCATGCCCGCCTGCTGCGCAATCCAGCCGGGCGACCACTTCCCCTTCGTCGACGCCGGCTCATTCCAGTCGCCGCCGATGAGCAGACCTTCGTCGGGGTTCTTCGCGATCTTCCGCTGTGCGAAGCCAAGCAGCTTCTCGGAGAGTGACTTGTAGGTGCTCACGCGGTTCTTCGGCCCGACGGGCTCCCCGCCCTTCCAGTCGACCGAGGGCGGCTGGTGGGCCGAGACCACCTGCAGCCAACCCGCGAGCTTGACCGCGGTGGCCGCTCGCGGCGGAGCATGGCCACCACGCACGGTGGTCCAGCCGCCGCCCTCGCCCTGGATGGACGTCTTCTGCCCCTGGAGCAGGCTGTCCTTCACGAGGATGCCCGTCTCGCCATGGTCCTTGGCCCCGGGGAAGGTCACCAGGTGGTAGCCGGGGATGTTCTCCAGGGCCTTGTGGTAGCCGTTGATCTCCTGGAGCTGGACGAAGTCGAGCTTGTTCTTCTTGGCGAAGTCACCCAGCCACTTCTTCACGTCCTGGGGATTGCGGTCGCGCTCGACGTTGTAGGTCGCGCCCTTGAGCTGCGACGGGGTCTTGCTCTTGCTGTCGCTGCCACCGGCTGCACTGGCCTGGGCGGTGGTGCTGCCTTCAGTCCCGGGAGTGGCGGTGGCGCTGATGCGCTTCAGCGATTGGTCCATCCGCTCGCCGACGACCCCCTGCGGCTTCCCTTCCCAGCCGTTGTCGCGCTTGTAGGCGACCACCGCCTTGGCGGTCTTGGCGTCGAAGCGGTCGTCGGCGGTCCCCTTCAGGTAACCGGCCGACTTCAGGCGCTCCTCGACCTTCTGAACGCGGTTGCCAGTGGATCCGACGTGGAGGGGGCGGTGGTGGGCGTTGGTTCGCATGGTTTTCTTGATTCTCGACCATCGAGAGGGAATGTTTCCTCTGTTCGCGCCGACGCGGCAGAACTTGCCGCACCGCGACATGGCGACCCGGCTTCGTCAGGAAGAATGCAAAGGAACGAAGGTCTTGCTCGACGCGGGCGCGCGGACCCTCCACATCGGTCCGGAGCAGAGTTCCATCCGTTCGCGAAGGGAATGACACGATGAGCACTGGAAGCTTCATCTGGTACGAGCTGATGACCCACGACCCCGACGCCGCCGCGAAGTTCTATGGCGCCGTCGTTGGCTGGAAGATCACGGCCCCGTCCGAGTCCATGCCGAGCGGACAGGACTACCGCATGATCATGCGCGGCGATGGCGGCTCCGCTGGCGGCGTGCTGCGCCTTTCACAGGACATGGTGCAGCATGGCGCACAGCCCTGCTGGCTCGGCTATCTGCACGTGGCCGATGTCGATGCGTCCATCCAGGCCATGGTCGCCGATGGTGCCAGGGTGCTGATGCCGCGCATGGATCTGCCCGTCGGAAAGATCGCGATGGTCGCCGACCCGATGGGCACGCCCTTCTACGTGATGGCGCCGATTCCACCGCCCGGTAAGCCCGATGCGAAGAGCGACGTCTTCGACGTGAAGGCGTCGCAGCGCATCCGCTGGAACGAACTGGCCAGCCCCGACCTCACGCGCGCCAAGACGTTCTACGCGAAGCACTTCCACTTCCAGTTCAACGAAGTGATGCCCATGGGCCCGATGGGCGACTACTGCTTCGTCGACCACGACGGCGTTCGGCTTGGCGCCATCATGCAGAAGCCCGCCGAGAACCCCGGCCCCACCGGCACCTGGCTGTTCTACTTCGGCGTGCCCTCGGTCGCCGAGGCGCAGCGCGCCATCACCGCCAACGGCGGCAAGGTGCTGCAAGGTCCGCACGAGGTGCCTGGCGGCGACTGGATTGTCGTCGCAACGGACCCCTCGGGTGCAGCATTTGGTGTTGTAGGAAGCAAGGGCGAGTGAGCCCAAGGAGCGCAACCATGACGAACCCCGTGAACAAGGCCCTCATCTGCCTCTGGTACGAACGCGATGCCGAAGAAGCGGCTGCGTTCTACGCCCGCACCTTCCCCGGCAGCTCTGTTGGCGCCACGCACCGCGCACCGGGCGATTACCCGGATGGCAAGGAGGGGGATGCCCTCACGGTGGAGTTCACCGTGCTGGGCATTCCGTGCATCGGCCTCAATGGCGGTCCCGCCTTCAAGCACAACGAAGCCTTCTCGTTCCAGATCAGCACGAAGGACCAGGAGGAGACGGACCGCTATTGGAAGGCCATCGTTGGCAACGGCGGGCAGGAAAGTCAGTGCGGGTGGTGCAAGGACAAGTGGGGAATCTCGTGGCAGATCACCCCTGCCGCGCTGACGGACGGCATGAGTGATCCGGATCCGGCCGCGCGCAAGCGGGTGTTCGCCGCGATGATGGAGATGAAGAAGATCGACATCGCGGCGATCAACGCGGCGCGCAAGGGCTGATACCCGCGAGAAGAATGCAAAAGAATTCCGGGGGCTCCTTCCCTGGGGGAACGGCGGCTCGCACTCCCGCGAGCCGCTTCCACCAGGAGCCTTCATGTTCCGGATTCCGTCCCTCTGCCTCTGCCTCGTCGCTTCGCTCGCCATCGCCGACGAGTCCTCCAAGCCCGCGCGTCTCACCGTGGCCCAGAAGAACGGCTGGGCCACCTACGACACGGAGCTGAAGAAGAAGGAGGACGCGGTCAACAAGGCCTGCCGGTCGTCCTTGAAGAGCAGCTACGACAGGTCGACCTACCCCGCCTTCGACCCGATGAAGGATCGGACCCAGAGCGCCTGCCAGTCCGCCGTGGGCACCCTCGTCGAGGTCTGCGGCACCCCGGATGGCAAGGCGGCGGTGAAGGAGGCCGTCACCCAGACGGTCTGCAAGCTGTCGACGGAAGGGACCAAGGTCTCGCTCGACGGCAGCGTGCTGACCATCCACATCGACCCGGCGAAGAGCTCCATCGCGGGCAAGCAGCCCGGGAACTACAGCTGGAAGGGGGCCCTTGAGGAAGTGCTGTAGCCACGGCGCGCGCACCTGAGCGCCCGAAAGGAAGCATCGGAAGAACCGGCGCCGTTGAGGGGACGGGCTGGCGTGGTGCCGTCACTGAGCGCATGGGAGCGTCCCCCAAGGGGTGCTCCTCGCTCCGACAACCCACCGGATATCCCCCGGAAGTGGACTTGCATCCGATGCGTGAACCGGTATGCACGCAAGCCGGGCGTCCCCACCGGTCGCTCTATTCCGGCAAGGCATCCATGAGCGCTGAAGGGACCAAGAGCTTCCAGGACCTGGTGAAGGAGCAGCGCCAGAAGAAGCTCCAGGAGGAGATCGTCGGGCGGGGCGACGAGGTTCGCTCTTTCTGCGAGAACCTGGCCCAGCCCCACGATGCCCGCCGGCTCATCTTCAATGTTCATGGCCAGGGTGGCGTCGGCAAGACCTTCCTGATCCAGGCCTTCATGCAGCACGCCGAAAAGCAGCAGTGCTGCGTCGCGCTCTGTGGCGACTCGCAGCGCAGCGTCGTGGACGTCCTGGCGAAGCTCGCCAAGGAACTCCAGGCAAAGGGGCTCAAGTTCAAGGCATTCGAGGAGCGCTACCGGACCTACCAGCAACACCGCGCGGAACTCGAAAAGGATCCCGAGCTTCCCAGGGGAGCTCTCGAATTCTTCACCAAAGCCACGATCCGGGCGGGCTTGTGGGTGGGGACACAGGCACTGGGAGTGAGCGCCCTGATTCCCCTGCTCAGCGCGGATGACCTGGGCTCCAAGATGGCGGATGTGCTCACGTTCGTCACGCGCAAGATAAAGAGAGAGGACGACATCCGTCTGCTGCGGGACCCGATCGCTGAGCTGACTCCCCTGTGGCTGGATGGACTGCGCGAGGCCTGCAAGAAGCAGCAGGTGGTTCTTTTCTTCGACGCGTTCGAACGCTCCGCCGAGTTCCTCGACGAGTGGCTCCGCAATCTTCTCCTCACCGATGCCTATGGAAGGACACCCGCGGCGCTGCTCTTCGTCATTGCCGGACAGAGCCAACTTTCTCGCTCATCCTGGGCCGACCTTGAGCCCTACATCTCACGGATGCACCTGGAGCCCTTCACGGAGGTGCAGACGCGCACCTTTCTGGAGCGCAGGGGGGTGAACCCGCATCCCCGCGACGCGACCCATATCTTCAAGCGGTCCCGGGGCATTCCCGTCCTCGTGGAGTTCCTTGCGAGTGCACCGGCCGGCAAGGAAGCCTCCTTCGATCCCCACGACCACATCGTCGAGCATTTCCTCAAGGGCGTGGAGTCCCACTATCAGACCATCGCACTGGATGCAGCGCTTCCGCGCTGGCTGAACCGGGACGTACTGGCCGCATTGACGGCCCCCGGAAGCACGGATCCCGCCTTCACCTGGATGAAGAAGCGTACCTTCGTCCTGACCTGTGAGAAGGGCTGGGAGTACCACCCCGAGATCCGGCTGCTGATGCTCAACTACAAGCGGCAGGAATCGCCCAAGGGTTGGTCTGAGCTTCACCAGCGACTGGCCAATTACTACGAACAACGCCAACAGGAGCTCGCACTGGCGGAGGCGAAGCAGTTTCAGGACGAAGTGTGGCGGGACAACGCCCTGGAGGTGCTCTACCACCGGACGTGTGAGAACCCTCATCGGTTCAGGGCGTTCGCGCTGGAGGGATTCCTCCAGGCATGGAAGGTCAAGACCTCATTCGCACGGGACTGGGCAAAAACACTCCAGTCCGCGGAGGAAGACGCCGGAGTCGCAGTCGAGCGCCGCTGGGGTGAACGGCTCGTCACCACCCTGATGCAGGCCGAGAATGGCCAGTACCAGGAGGCCATGAAGACATGCACGGCACTGTTGAAAGAAGACATCCTCCAACCGAAGACATCCGCAATCGTTCTCAACTGGCGAAGCAGCCTCCATTTCCGGGCGCATCTGCTGCAGGAGGCCCACTCCGACCTTTCGAGGGCGATTGAACTGGCACCAGAGGATCCCAGCCTCTTTGCTGAGCGCGGCACGATCCTGTTCTACCTATGGCGGTACGAAGAGGCACTGCGGGACCTGACGCATAGCATCGAACAGTCCCCCAACCTGCCTCTACCCCATGCCTTCCGGTGTCTGACCTTCATCAACCTGTCACGGCATGACGAAGCAGATGAGGACTTGCGTCGACTCATTGACTTGGATCCCCAGAACCCCATGGGGCTCTGGCTGTCGGTCTTCCGAGCCACGCGCCAGGGGGATCATGCCGAGGTGGCGCGAGGGGTCCTGCTGCTAAGCAATCGATTCCCGGGGCACGTCAAAGAACTGCGAGAGCAGCTCAGCCCTTTGTCGACCGAGCAATTGCTTCAGGACATGAAGTTCTTCATCCCCCGGATGTTCCCTGAACTCAAAGAAGCTCCGGGACTTGAACAATATCTGGGTTTGTTCGCCAGCTCTCTCTCGGGTGACGCCGCGCCGCTGATTGCCACGTTCCAGGTCATCGCCGCGGTTGCCCAGGCCCGTCACCATCAACAAGGCTCCAATCTGGATCAGGCAATCGAATGCATGTCGCTCGCTATTGACCTGGAGCCCAACAATCCGCTGCACCTCATGGAACGGTCCGAGCTTCAGGCCAGACAGGGCCGATACGACGAAGCCCTGGAGGGCTTCCACCTGGCGATGGTTGCCGCACCGACGTCCGCGGACGTCTTTGCCCGGCGTGCCTACGTTCAGTTTTCGCGCGGGAATTGGGTGGAAGCGATTGCCGACCTCGATCGCGCTCTGGAGTTGAAGCCAAACCTCCAGAACTTCCTGCTTCGCGGAAGCATTCATCGTCTCGAGGGGCGACTTCCGGAAGCCCTCGCCGATCTGCGGAATGCCAGCATTGAGAGTCCCGAGGACATGCTGTTGGTGGCCTGCCGGATTCCCTTGCAAATGGAACTGAAGGATCTCGCTGGCATCCATGAGACCTACTCTCAGCTCTCCTCGAAGGCGTTGCAATTGGTTCGGCAGCTCAAGAGTTCGGCTGTAGTCAACGACAGACTTCCGCCCCTTGAGACGCTGCGGAACATGCTCGCGGAACGCGGATTGAACTCCACGACGATCCCGGAACTTTTCGAGCGGCTGCCGCGCTTCCTGGAGGAGGATGAGGAGCAGGCAGCGCGGAGGATACAGGCCGTCGCGGCAACCATCGAGGCCCCCATCCTGCGGATTCAGGGAAAGAATCAGGAGTCCCTGGATGCCGCCAGCCGAGCCGTCGCACTGGAACCGGCGGAAGCCGCACACCATCTTCAGGTGGCACTCGCGTGCCTGGTGTTGCGCCGTCCCATGGATGCATATGGCGCATCCACACAAGCACTGAAGCTTCAGCCCGGGGTGGGACTGGCGCATCAGGCCCGCGGCGCGGCCCTTTTCCTGGCGCGACGGTACACCGAAGCACTGGACGACCTCTCGCATGCCCTTGAAGCATCTCCCGATCTGCATTCATCGCTAGAGCTGAAGCTCACGGTGTATTGGATCCAGGGACGCTACGCGGAAGCACTCATTGGGAGCGAACAGTTCATCGCTCAAGTCTCCACAAGCGTCCGGGATCTGCGAAGTGCGCATGGAGACCTGTTGCTCCGCCTGGGCCGACGTGATGACGCCCAAGCGGTCTACCTGAAGCTGCTCCAGGAGGACCCCAAGAATTGGCGGGCCGCCTACAACCTGCTGGTGCTCAAAGCCGGGCAGGAAGGGCTCCCGGCGGTCGAAGATGAGCTCAGGGACGTCAAAGGCCTGCTCCAAGCCGCCCGCTCCACTCATGAAGCCCTAGCTTTGGTCCGACTCGCGGGTCTGGAAGCACTGATCCGCGAGCCTGAGCGCGCATTTGAGCTGCTGAAGGAGGCCATGGCGCTGGAACCCGCGATCACGCATTGGGCCAAGGGCGACCCGGCCTGGGGCGACCTGATCAGCGATAAGCGATTCCAAGACCTCCTCGCCGAGACAAGCGAGCTTCCTCCCGCGGGCTGACGCTTCACGTCCGTCCGGAGAAGAGCTCCACCACTACCGGCGCGCCTGGGCGCGGGCAATGATGGCCCCCCTCGTCACACCTGCCTGCTCGAAGCAGAGCGCAGCGCGCGCGAGCGCCTCGTTCAACGACGCGACCTCCTCGTGTTGATCCGCGCCAGGACGGACGAAGCTGGTGACGGCCCTCGCGAGTCTCGCGGTGGTCGAGTTGATCACCACGAAGAACCCCTTGCAGTACTCGCGAGCCAGGTCGGCGATCTCGGCCTGATGATCCGCCAGCAGCATCCGCTGGGAATGGGTCAGCGGGCGGGACCGCGAGAAGTCGATGATCAGCACATAGGGCTCGCGCCGGTGGATGAGCTTGGAAAGGCTCCGGAGGATGCTTTCCATCTCGCTGTCCGTCGTGGTGTCGCTACGCTGGACAATGGCCAGGGGCCAGAGCGATTCGTCGAGGGTGTACATGGAGGGAGATGTCTCAACCGGCGGTTTCGGTGAAACATACACCACCCGCGAATCAGCGCGACAGAGCCCTGAAACATGCAACACAATAAATCCGCAACAAATCAGATATCCATGTGACGTTGACACGCATCCGGGCGCGACGAATTTTCCAGACAGGAAGCTGCGCTTCTCCCCTGCTTCCAGGAAGCCGAGCCCCTTCACGCATGGATACGACAGGCGAGCCCCCCTTCATCTCCACCGGCCAGCTCCCCGCGGCGGAGCAGGTCCGGGCGTTGGTGGACGAGGCCTACCAGCGCCACCAGGGGAACACCGAGGGACAGTGCTCCCAGGTCTACCCGGCGCTCGCCAGGGTGGATCCCCGGCTCTTCGGCGCGTGCGTCGTGGGCATCAACGGCAGCAGCCATGGGGCCGGGGACGTGGACCATCCCTTCTCCATCATGAGCGTCTCCAAGCCGTTCGTCTTCGCGCTCGTCTGTCAGGCCTTGGGGCCCGAAGAGGTGCGGCGCAAGCTGGGGGTCAATGGCACGGGCCTGCCGTTCAATTCGGCCATGGCCCTTGACCTGAGCCCGGACGGGCGGACCAACCCCATGGTGAACTCGGGAGCGCTGGCGACCACGGGGCTCGTTCCAGGCAGCAGCCCCGAGGCCCGGTGGCGGTTCATCCATGAGGGGCTGTCGCGCTTCGCCGGACACCCGCTCGTACTCGACGAAGAGGTGTATGCCTCCGCGATGGAGACCCATCACCGCAACCAGGGGCTCGCCTTCCTGCTCCACGGTCTGGGCCGCCTGGAGGCGGATCCGGTCCTGACGACCGGGCTCTACACGCGCCAGTGTTCATTGGCGGTGACCGCCAGGGAGCTCGCCGTGATGGGAGCGACCCTGGCGGACGGAGGCGTCAACCCGCTCACCGGGATGCGCGTCGTCGACGAGGAGGTCTGTCATCACACGCTCGCGGTGATGGCCACGGCGGGGATGTATGAGACCTCCGGAGACTGGCTCTACGACGTGGGAGTCCCGGGCAAGAGTGGCATTGGTGGCGGCATCATCGCCGTCGCGCCGGGCAAGGGCGGGCTGGGCACCTTCGCCCCGCTGCTCGACACAGCGGGCAACAGCGTCAAGGGACAGCTCGTCGCGCGGTTCCTGGCCCCACGGCTTGGCTTGAGCCTGTTCATGTCACGCCCTCAGCCTGGCACGGCCTGGATCCCCCAGTCGTAGAGATCCATCGCGGTGGGATTGGGGTTCTTCTGTCGGATTCGCTAGAAACCCCTCCGTGCCGACCCCATCCCTCTCATCGCGCGGTGGCTTCGCGTCCTCCACGCTCGCGCTCTGGCTGATGTGTCTGGCCCTGTTCGGCATCTACACCACGAGCGAGGCGCGGCTGCAGACGGACTCGCTGTGGTCCATCCCTTCCGCGGCCAGCATCCTCCACGAGGGCAACACCGACCTGGACGAGTTCCGGCACTGGTTCTTCCCGGGGACCGCCTATGCACGCAACGAGGCCGGCGGCCACACGTACTACGTGTACCCGCCGGGCGTGATGGTCTCCGCGCTGCCGTTCCTCGCCGCCGCCGAAGGACTCATCTCCCTGATGGAGCCGGTGCTGCCCCGCCTGGGGACGTTCGGTGCCGAGGCGCTGGCCTGGCGGACGCTGTTCCGGCACACAGGGCGGGAGTACCTGGGCTCGTTCGCCCTCACCGAGCAGCTCATCGCCTCGTTCTACGTCTGTGCCGCCGCGGCGGTGCTCCTCGTCACCCTGCGCAGGCGGGTGTCCCCGGGGGCGGCGCTCGTCACCGTGCTGCTTTTCGGTCTGGGCACCACGGCGTACTCCACCGCGAGCCGGGTGCTCTGGCAGCACGGCCCCGGGCTCCTCGCCATCGCCTGCGTCATGCTGTTGCTGGCCCGGCCCGCGCAGACCGCGCGCACCGCGTTCCTGCTGGGCCTCTGGGTCGCGGCCGCCTATGCCTGCCGGCCCACGCACTCCCTCAGCGTCCTGGTGGTCACCGGGTTCATGGCCCTGCGCTTCCGCCGCCAACTGCCGGCCTACTTCGCGGGCGCGGCGCTCGTCGCGATACCCTTCTGCGCGTACCACCTGTCTGTCTATGGCTCGGTGTTCTCGCCCTACTACCGTCACACGGTGGATCCGCTCGCCGGACCGTTCTTCATGGCCCTGGCCGCCAACCTCGTCAGTCCTTCGCGAGGCCTCTTCGCCTTCTCACCGTTCCTGGCGCTGGGCGTGGTGGGCTTCGTCCAGCGGTGGCGCAGCCGGAGCCTGGAGCCCTACGAGGTCGCCTTTGCCCTCATCCTGGTCCTGCACTGGGCGGCCATCTCCTCCTTCTTCATCTGGTGGGCCGGGCACTCCATTGGCCCGCGCTTCTTCACCGACGTGCTGCCCTTCCTCGTCTACTTCCTCGCGTTCCCCGTGCAGGCGGTCCTGGAGGCCCCTTCACGGCACCGGGTCCTCGCGGGCGCGCTCGTCGTGACGGCCGTGTTCAGCTTGTTCGTCCACTGGCGAGCCTCGCACTTCTACGACGTCCACAACTGGAACTCCTCGCCGGTGGACGTGGACAAGAATCCTTCGCGCGTCTGGGATTGGAAGGATGCGCAGTTCCTGCGCGCCCTTCCCCGTGACGCCTGATTTCCGGCGGAGGCCCTGCCTCAGAGTGACGCGGCGATTCCCGGCGTGAGCCAGCGCACGCGCGGGTCGCTTCCCAGGACCTCGCGTGCCTGGGGCTCGGTCGCCAGCGGCTCGAAGGTGCCGAAGTGCATGGGCACGATGACGGAGGGGCGGAAGTACTTGCGCACCGCGAGCGCCGCGGTCCGGGGGTCCATGCCGTAGCGCCCGCCACCCACGTTGAGGAGCACGATGTCCGGGTGCAGCAGCTCCTGCACCAGCGCCATGTCGCCGAACAGCCAGGTGTCGCCCGTGACGCGAACCCCTTCCACTCCCGCGAGCCTCGCGGGCAGCACCACCCGGCCAGGCTCGTCGGGTCGCATCGTGGCTCCAGTATGGAGCAAGTCCGGGTCACTGCTTCGGCGCGGGCTTCTGCTCCTGGGTGTTGCGCAGGTCCGCGCGCACCACGGCGTTGCCGAAGCGCTCCACGTTGGTCAGCCAGGCCGCCGCGTTCTTCACGTAGCGCGCGGTGCCCGCCGTGTCCCACTTGTTGTAGAGGCGCGTGAAGCCACCGTCGAAGATGGCCCGCTTGCCGCCCTTGTCATGAAAGGCCGCCACCAGGTTGCCCGCGGAGCCATGGAGCAGCGGCGTGAGCTGCTCGCTCGGCTGGATGGTGGCGATGGTGATGCCCTCGTAGAGGTACTCCAGGCCGGTGGTGAGCAGGTGCCGGCGCAGCAGCCCCGGGCCCTCCCCGTCCTTGCGCAGGCCGACCGTCTGGTCGCCGATGATGTTGCCCACCATGACCGTGCCCAGCAGCGCCTGGCCCACCACGTTGGCGTCCGCGTAGTAGGGCGAGTTGTCGCCCCAGATGTACACGCCGTGCCCCGCGTCGAAGAACTCCTTGATGACCTTCACGTGCTCGGGCGTCAGGTGCTGCGTCTCGTCCGAGATGATCCACAACTGACACGCCTTCTGGAGCGCCTTGCGCAGCTCCTTGGGGTCCGGCGCGCTGTTGACCCAGCGGTACACGGAGAAGCCCTTCTCCTTCAGCGCGGCCTTCGGCAGCGAGAAGTCGAAGTCCTGCGTGTAGAACTGGAGCACCGCCACCGTCTGACCTTCGAAGGCGCCGTCCACCGCGAGGTCGTTCTGGTTGCCCTTCGCGTTGCCAAAGCCGTCACGGGCCGCGGGGCGCACCGTTTCGCGCAGCTCCTGGGAACCGTCATTGCGCGTCACCACCCGGCGAACGCTCTCCATGGGAGCGTTCTCACCCGCCACCTGGTTGTACTGCGCGAGGGCGGGAGTGGCGGACAGGACGAAGGCAATGCAGCAGAACAGCGGACGGAGGGCACGCACGAGAACCTCGAAGAGAAGGACGTGGCACCTTCCACGCACGGCTCCGCGAAAAGTTCTTCAGCTGGCGTCCGCCACCAGGCCGGGCGCGGGCGGCACACCGAAGAAGCGCGAGAGCTCGGCCTGGGCCTCGCGGGCTTGCGCCGCGCTGATGCGCCCTTCGCGCTCCAGCCTCCCGATGATGACGCCAGCACGGGTGCGCAGGGTCTCGGGCCGCTGCGCCGGCAGCCAGCGACGCGGGGCGGGCAGCATGGCCGCGAGCATCGCGCCCTGCGCCACGCTGAGCGACCGCGCCGAGACGCCGAAGTGCTCGCGCGCCGCCGCCTCGATTCCGTAGACGCCCTCTCCCCACTCCACGACGTTCAGGTACAGCGCGAGGATGCGCTGCTTGGACAGGTGTGACTCCAACTGGCGCGCGAGCAGCAGCTCCTTCCCCTTGCGCAGCAGGCTGCGGTCCGTGGAGAGGTAGAGGTTCTTCGCCAGCTGCTGCGTGAGGGTGGAGGCGCCGCGCCCCAGACGTGCCTCGCGCACCGACTGCTCGAAGGCGTTCTCCACCTCGGTCCAGTCCACGCCTTCGTGCCGGTAGAAGCGCGCGTCCTCGGAGCACAACACGGCGTCCACGGCGTGCGGGGCCACCGCGCCGAGCGGCACCCAGGCCTGGCGCACGCGAGGCTTCGTGCCCGCCTCCAGCGCCTCGTCGGCTCGCTGCGCCATGAGCGCGGTGGTGCGCGGGTTCTGCGTCCGCAGGGCGCCCACGTCGGGCAGCCGCGCGGCCTCCACGCCGAACCAGAGGGCCAGCATCAGCCACCCGCCGAGCGCCCAGCGACGCCAGGCCGGGCCTCCAGAGGGCTTCCCCGCGGGACGCCGGGCTCCAGAGGAGGGCTGCTTCGTCTTCTGCATCCGGACGGTGGAGGGGCGCGCAGGGGGCGGACGGGATGTCATCTGTATACCTACATCTGCCCCGACCCGCCCCTGCTGTCCAGAACGCGGCCGGACACGGATTTAACCCGGCTTAATTCGTCCGCTGCGGCGGTTCGCGCGACAACCCCTCTGACTGTCGCAGAGGGGGAAGTCCACATGCAGTGGCCGATTCGGAGCTTTCAGCCGTTCATCAACACCGTGAAGCCGTCCAGCAGCGGAGCCGTGAGCGCACCGCAACAGGCGCCAGCAGGTCCGCCTCGGCCGTCGAGCGGCACGTCGTCCTGGGGAAGCGCGTCCACCGACACCTTCAGCGGGAGCACGCCGGGGGCTTCGAAGCGCAACCCGCTGAACGTGCCGGACACCGCGCCCTCCCCCACCGACACGCCGATTCTCGCGAAGCCGACGGCCTCCAAGGACTTTGCCGCCAGTGGCTCGGTGATGCTGGGCCCCAATGGCATCTCCGGGAGCGCGAGCCTCGAGGCGGGGGTGAAGGTGGATGCGGGCATCTTCTCCATGAAGGTGGCCGGTTACACCGAGCTGGGGGCGAGCTTCAGCCGGGACGCGGAGATGACGACCTTCAGCGTGGAGGCCGAGGTCGGCGTGAAGGGAGAGCTCCAGGCGGACACGCCGAACGTCACCGTCACCGGCACCGCCCAGGCGGGCGTGCGAGGCAGCTACCAGGTGACGCTGCCGACCGCGGCCGCGGCGGGCATCACCTCGCCCGAACAGGCCGCCCAGCAGCTCAACCCGTCTCTGCCCCAGAACCTGCCGGTGGGCGCCACCGTGACGCTCAACGGCGAGTCCTTCGTGGGCACGGGGATGGAGGTGGTGTTCAAGAACATCTCCGGCATCTTCGGCGCCATCGGGGGGATGAGCACGGAGAAGGCCAGCGGCATGTCCCTCGCCGTCACCCGGCTGGACGACAAGACCGTCCGGGTCACCGCCGGCCCCACGGAGGCGGTGTCGCGCACCCTCGAGGGAAAGCTGGGCGTGTTCGATATCGCGTTCGGTGCGACGGACACGCGGCGCGTGGAGGGGCAGTTGAGCTCGCGGCAGGTGGACTTCGACATCTCCACGCCGGCGGGACAGGCGGCCTACAACCAATTCCTCGCCACGGGCGAGCTGCCGAAGAACGACCCGGCGAACGGCACGTCGAACGCGGCGACGGTGCAGATTGCCTCCGACACACTCACGCGGGAGGTCACCTTCGCCATCGACCTGGGCGCGGCCGTGATCGACAGCAACGTGTACGTCGCCACGACCTACGACGCGGGTGGCCCGACGGAGTTCCAGTACACAGGCACCAAGGGCCCCGTCAGCTTCTCGGTCAGTGGCGAATGGAAGGATCCCGAGGACCCGTCCACGTACACCTATGCGGCCACCCTTCCGGACCTGGCCTCCGGCACCGCGAACGGGCTCCAGGACGTCTACCCGAACACGACGGGGACTGGCACCACGGCCTCCGTGTCCTTCACCCACGCGGAGGCACAGCAGGTCCAGCAGCTCGCGAAGGACTGGCTGACGGCCATCGAGCAGGGCCAGCCCGGATACGCGGGCAACACGCCGGAGAGCTGGGTGGTGGACGTCGCCAATGCGGCCACCCCTGAAGAGGCCATGGCCCTGCTGCTGACGCCGGAGACGAACAATGTCCCCGACGTGGTGGCGGAACGCGTATCCAAGCTCAGCGTCTTCCAGCTCAACAACGGCGGAGGACAGCTGCCGGGGTCGCTCACCCTCTCCGAGGGCTGACGTCGCGGACGTGAAGGCTCAGCCCTTGCCGCCGTCGTGGAAGTTCAGCAGGTCGACGGCGGCGGAGAGGCGCTCGCGGTCCTTGAGGAACTCCGCGTCCTTCTGGAGTTGTTTGTACTGGCTCGTGGTGACCTTGGGCATGTCGCCGTCGATGCGCTGCTGGAAGATGGGCTCCGTGGGGCGGTCCTTGTGGAAGAAGGTCTGGTCCACGGACTCGGCGCGGTGGGTGCCGGGACGGACGTTGAAGCGCGTGTCCACGAGGATGTCCGGGTTGCCGGAAATGGCCTTGTCCGCGGGAATCATCGCCGTGTTGGCGCCGTGGGAGGCCGAGGCCAGGTTCTGCGCCGACTGCGTCTTCTTGCCGCCTTCGCCATGGCCCATGCCGTGGAGGATTTCGTAGGGGGTGTCCCTGTCGGCGGTGCCAAGCCCCTGCTGGTACTTCGTGGAGCTGGGCTCGCCCCCGGTCATGCCCTTGAAGACATTGGTGTGCTCGCCCTTGTCGCGGTCCGGCACCGCGGTGAGGACCTGCTGGGGCCCGAGCCCTCGCCGCTCCACGGGGCCTTCGTAGAAGAGGCCCTTCTTGTCCTTCGCCTGACTGCCGACGTGGGACAGCAGGTTGAGTCCGTCTTGCGGTGTGTCCTGCGTGGTGCGCAGGGACGACATGTCGCCGGTGCGGGCGGAGTGGGTGTCCTGCAGGCCCACCGCGTTCTGTTGCTTGTACAACTCAGCGGCCGTGGGGGGCGTTTCGCCCGTGGCCGCGGCCCGCCTGGGCCGCTTCGACGTGCCCGCGTCGAACGTATCCGCATCATCCCGGGGGCGCTTCGTCGAGGAGGAAGCAGAGGTCTGCGTCTGGGGCGGAGGCGACGGACTGCGCGTCGGCGTCACACTGCCCCCGGAGCCACTGGGACTGGGACTCCGGCTGGAGAAGGAAGTCGACCGCAGTTTGCTGGGCATGGGGGGCTCCATCAACAGACAGGGGAAGCGTCATGCCGACTGTGGCTGTCGTGACCCACGCAATGCAAGCCCATGACTCGCCTTGCGTTGACCAACGACAAACATCCAATCGCGATGGTTTCCATCGCAGGGCCGTCAGGGAGCGGGCGCCGCGGACTCGTTCACGAACACGTCGTGGAAGTACGCGTTCGCATACCCCAGGGGCGCAGGTGTGCCGCTGGCGCAGGTGGGCAGGTCATGGGTCACCACCAGGGCCTTGCTCGAGCTGCCGGGCGCGTGCGTGTCCGTCACGGTGTAGGCCCCGTACACCTCGGGTTGCGAGTCGCGCTGGAACACGAAGCGGTGATTCGCCACGTCCCACTGGAGCCGCAGCGCCGCCTGCTCGCCCTGGTGGACCAGGCCCAGGTCCGCCGTGAAGAGCTGCGCGCGGGTCGAGCACGAGGCGTCCGTGCACCGCTCGACAAGCGCCTCCACCCGCAGCGCCTGGGAGCCGACGGGGTCCGTGGACCGGGAGACCATGCGGATGGAAGCGGTGACGTCGTCCTGCAGGCTCCTTCCCACCGCGCCCCGGGTGTTGAAGAAGTGGCCCGTGAGCTCGGCGGTGCTCTGGGCCGCCGGAGCTCCCGCCGGGGCCGTGCACCCGGTGCTCCTGGCATTGTTCAAGCGCACCTTCGCCGCGATGGCCGTCACCGCGGAGGACTGGGAGAAGCGCAGGCCGTAGCGGCCCGTCCCCGTGTCCGAACGGCTCATCAACCGCAGGCGGGTGAAGGCCAGCTCCCGGAGGGAGTCCAGCCGCGTTCCGGTCTGCTCATCCACCCACCGGGCCGGGTCGATGCCGCGGATCTTCGTCGCGCGTGGAGGGTTGGACTTCATCGGGTTGAAGTTGTCGTAGGGCACCATGGGTTCGACCGCCTGGGCCGTGCCCCCCAGCACCAGTGCAAGCACCGCGCACTTCAGGTTCATCGTGCTCATGGCGATTCCATTTCCTTCACGTTGAAGTAGTGCCGCACGCGGGCGTTGTCGCCCGTGGCCGTGTCGTGTCCTTCGGTCTCCACGGTGATGCCGTTCTCGTAGCCGTCCATGAAGCTCCCCAGGAGTTCCACCCCGGCGAGCCAGTCAATGGCCGTCAACTCGCCCTTCACCCGGCGGAGCACGCCGCTGTTCGCGAAGAAGGTGAGGTGCGCGTCCTTGTCGTCCGCCTCCAGGATGGCGCTGCTCTCAGGCGTGGAGTCGTAGTGGTCGTTCGGGCCGGAGTCCGACTCCCAGATGGCCGACGTCATGTTCACCGCCCCCGAGAAACCGACCGGCAGGTCCGGGAGGAGGCTGTCGGCGCCCGTGTGCACTCGCCAGTTCGGGTAGATGGTCTGGCCCTCGTTGATGTTCAGGAAGGTGTTCAGCTTCGTGAAGCCATTGGCGATCATCAGCACGCGCGGCGAGAACCAGTCCGCGCAGCAGCCGCTCGCTGTCTCCAGGTCGGTGACCTGCTTCACGGCGTACTCGACCCGGTGTTTCTTCATCGGGTTGTACTTCACGACGTCCTTCACCCGCGCCAGCTGCACGGTGACATCCACCATGGCGTGATCCGACAGGCATTGCTGGACGAGGTTCCCCTCGGAGTCCTCGCTGCCGGAGGTGGGATCGAAGTGGGGGTTGACGCTCGCCGTGGTGCCGTTGAGCAACGCGAACGCGGGGAAGTCCAAGGTGTCCTGGGCCGGGAACACCAGGACGTAGTCGAGGCGCTTCTTGGCATCCAGCTCGTTCACCACGTTGTCGGTGCAGACGCTGGACAGCCACGTCCCGCCCGCCATCGAGTTCGGACCGGAGACCACCCGGGCCAGGTCCCGCATCTCGGAGAACTGGGTGTTGGCCATGTCGAACGCGCTCAGCGTGCTGATGTCCAGGAGGCCAGGGCCCACCATGTCGGCGTACTGGTCGAAGGCGACGTTGGTCTGCACGCCCTTGGGCCCCACGGTGTTCAGGTCCCCCAGCAGGAAGGCGGGGCGGTCCAGGCCGCTCGGCCAGGTGCCCTGGGGAAAGGCGTCATGGACGTCAAAGGGAAAGACCGTGTCGGTCAGGGGTCCGCCCTGGCGCACCTGCTGGACGTAGGCCTTGATGTTGGAGAACTGGTTCTCGCGCGCGGTGGTATCGGGCCCCGCCGTGTTTTCTCCCGCGTTGACGTGGGTGCAGAACACGTCGACGAACTCGGCGTAGTCGGTCCCCTTGGCGAGCGTGGGGGTGTCGTGTTCATCGACGAAGACAGGGGCGGTCGCGGCGGGCGTGGCGACGCGCGCCCAGAGCACGCCCTTGGCCTGGGCGCAGTCGCTGCCGGTGCACATACCGAAGGGGAAGTGGTGCACCCCACCCTCGAGGATCTGCCGCGAGGACAGCAACACCAGTCCCGTGCTGAACAGGGACGGCTGGAGGATGTTGTCATTCAGCTCGGTGACGGCCTGCATGGGCGGCAGCAGCGCGCCTGCGCGCAGCGCGTTGACCTTCTCGATGAGCTCGCCGCGCTCATGCGCCATCCAGATCTCGGAGATGCAGGCAACCTCCTTGCGGAAGATCCGCTGGGCGACGGTATCGATTTCGCCCGAGCCGCCATCCTCGACCCAGGCGGTCACGTCCGGCATCTGCCCCACGTTCCACATGGTGAAGCTGAGCGGAATCGGTGTCGGGCTCGCGAACTCGAGCGTTTCCCAGTTGCCCGTCAGGGTGCCGCCGGACGACAGGCCCGCGCGGTTGGGGAACCGGCCGCCACCCACAGTCTGCGCGGAGGTCGTCGGAACGGGAATGTGTTCGATGCCGAGTCCCAGCTTGCGCACCGTGGCCAGGAGCGGCTCGCTCGCGCCTCCGACGGGGAGGCCCGGCGCCAGCTTGATCTCGAACTCGATGTGGACGTGGGCCGGGTCCGAGGACGGGCTCGACACCACCACGGAGGTGGCCCAGGCCTCGGTGGGGGTCGAGAGCGCGCTCCAGCCATCCGTGCCGCCGAGGTTGCCCTTGCTCTGGACGGTGGTCGCGAAGCCCTTGACGGTGGAGTAGCTCAACGTGATGCGCCGGTCCTCGTCACGAGGCACGTGCGCGCCGGAGGCCAGCTGGAGGGTTTCGCCGCGCTTCGCATCGAGCCAGACGCTGACGGTGCCCTCCAGGCCCACGAAGTTCCCGCTGGCATTCCTGGGCTTGGGCAGGCGCATGCCGATGAACAGGGATTGCACGTGGCAGGGATTCTGGGGCTTCCCCACGTTGCACTCGTCCGCGGTGTAGCTGGCGTTGTCGGAGACGGAGAGGAACAGGTCTCCGTTGGGCCCCCCGTTCACGTAGTCCTGCAGCGGGAACTTCTTGCCGTCGGCGTACTCCAGGGCGGAAACCATGCCGTCCGCCGTGGGCTGGGTGCACGGAGTCGCGGGGCTGCAGTGGACCCCCGCGTCCTGGGGGAGAAGCTTCGTGACGTGAGGCGCCGCCAGGGCCCCCGTGGGGATGAGGCTGGCGAGGGCCAACAAGAGTGGAACGCGTTGCATGATGCCTCCGGGTCGAGCACCCGGAATGCACCGCGCATGCCGTGGGGCTCCTCCCCGGGAGGCAGTGAGGACGACGGCAAGGATTGCCGTGGTCGTGCAGGACTTGCCTGCGGGCCTTGCCGCCCCCCGCCTGCCCCGAGCCCCGAACGAGGACGCTTCCGGAGGGAGCGTGCCTTGGCACGCGTGTTGCTTTGGGGAGGGCCTGCTCCAACCCAAGGACCCCCGCACCCATGATGAAGCTCCGCACCCTGCTGCTGTTGTTGCCCAGTCTTTTGTGGGGACAGCTCGCGCTCGCCCAGGCACCGGCTGTCACGACCTATTACGAACCCATGGAGGGAGGCGCCATCCGCTATCTCACCATGGCGTCCCCTTCCCTCGGCGGGTCGGGCCCCAGCCACCAGGTGTCGCTCGCGCTGGCGTTGCGCAACAACGAGGCGACGTCTGTCACGTTGACCCAGATCCTGATCGACTTTCCCGGCACGACGGTGCTGACGGGCATGTCCACCAGCCTCGTCGTGCCCGCGAACGCGGTCCGCAACTGGTCGTTCAGCGCCGCCCAGAACATCATCCTGCCGAACCCGGCGCCGAACAGCATCCGCATGCGGCTCTTCTTCACGGGCTATGCGACCCCGGTGACGGAGACGTTCACGCTCGCCGCCTACCAGGCGCCCACGCCGTCCGGCAGCAACCGATTCTGGGGCCGTGTGGGCGACCTGCGCCCCCACGAATACTGGCAGGGCATGGGCGCGGTGCACGGCGCGAGCGTCCAGGGCTGCCAGCTCTTCGCTTATGACGTGGGTGTCTATGGTTGGACGGGCTCCGGCTGGTCCGACGTGCTTCCGGGCACCGACGGTTCGCAGAACGAGCACTACCGGCAGTGGGGCAAGCCCATCTACGCGGTCACCGGGGGCACGGTGACGGACTTCGTCAACACCGACGCGACCAACTTCCCGGTGGGCTCCGTCAACCCGGCGTCGCACGGCGGCGGCAACAGCTTCACCATCGACAACGGCACGTATCTGGTCGGGTACGCCCACATGCAGGCCGGCACGCTCAACCCCAGCCTGCTCACCGTGGGCGCGGTGGTCCATGAGGGCGACTTCCTGGGCCTGCTGGGCAACTCGGGCAGCTCCTCGAAGCCGCACCTCCACATCGGGGCGATCAAGTCGGACGCGTCGTCGACGCTGTGGTCCCCCCAGTGCGGAGGCCCGCTGCGCCCCGTCCCGCTCAACAGCGCGTACGCCATCGACCAGGCGGTGCTGACCCCCTGGTTCGGGTTGGAGCAGCTCGCGCCCTGGTCCCCGATGAACGGCGTGGGCATTCCCAGCGGAGCGGCGCCCAATCACATCAACTCGCTCCTCTGGCCCGCGGCGAGCGCGCCGGTGGTGCTGAACAACTCCGTGGTCAACGACTTCGCGCTGGGCTCCAATGGCCAGCTGTGGACCGTGGGCAGCACGGGCGCGGTCCTCACCACCCACGACCGCCTGAGTGTCCCCTACAACACCGGCGTCTACCTGGACGTGAACCCGGGCGGCACCGCGAAGGCCATCGCCGTCACCGCCACGATTCCGTATGTGATTGGGATGAACGATTCCGTCTACCGGGGCACCAGCGCGGGGTGGGTCCAGACGTCGCAGACGGCCAAGCGCCTCACGGTGGATGAGTCCACCGGCAAGGTCTGGGTCATTGGACTGGACGACAAGGTCTACTCCTTCAACCCCGCTACCCTCGTGTGGAGCGCGCAGACTCCGACCTCTTCGACGGGCAAGGACATCGCGGTCGCGCAGGGCATCCCCTACATCATTGGCATGGATGACCGCGTCTGGAAGCACAACGGCTCCTCGTTCGTGCAGTTGCCCGCCACCACGACGCTGAAGCGGCTGGCGGTGGACGGCGACACTGGCAAGCTGTGGGGCATCGGGGCCAATGACGGCCTCTGGTTCTCCACGAGCGGCAGCACGTGGGCCGAGCACCCGGGCGGCATCCGCGCTTATGACCTCACCCTGTTCCAGGGCACCCCGTACGTGCGCGGCCTGGACAACGGCGTATGGAAGAAGGAGGCCTTCGGCTCCTCCCGCGTCAACGTCGTCCAGCCCTGAGCGTCCTGGCACGGCCTTGAGTGGACGGACCGCACCTGCGCGCCTTCGAGGTGCGGTTCGGCGGAGCGGCCGAGGCGGGCATCACCTCCGCCACTGCGGGCTCATTTCCGGGCCCGCACGAAGTCCACGAAGGCCTTGAGCACGGGGGGCAGGTGCCTGCGGCTCGGGTAGTAGAGGAAGAAGCCAGGGTAGGACGGGCACCAGTCCTCCAGCACGCGAACCAGCCGTCGCTGCCGGAGCAGTGACTCCACCTGCGACTCGAAGACGTAGGCCAGCCCCAGTCCCGCGAGCGCGGCTTCGAGGATCTCTACCTGGTCGCTGAGCGCCAGGGAGCCTCGCGTCTCCACCTCCAGGGCCTTGCCGTCGCGCTCCAGCTCCCACGCGTAGCGTGAGCCATTGGAGAACCGGAACTGGATGCAGTCATGCGCGGCCAGGTCCCCGGGCGTCTTCGGCGGAGGATGCTTCGCGAAGTACGCGGGCGTGGCGACGATGGCCGAACGCAGCCGGGGGCCCAGCGGAATCGCCACCATGTCCGCGGCCACGCGTTCGTGGAAGCGCACGCCCGCGTCGAACCCCTCCTTCACGATGTCCACGAACGCGGCGCCGTCGACGACCTCCACCTCGATGCCGGGATGCGCCTCCAGGAACGGGCCCAGCACCGGCAGCAAGGCCAACCGGATCGCCACCCGGGCCGCACTGATGCGCAGCTTTCCCACGGGGGCCTCACGGAACGTGTTCAGGTCATCGAGCGCGTCGTCGATGTCCCGGAACGCCGGCCGCAGCCGCTCGGCGAGCCGCTCGCCCGCCGCGGTGAGCGCCACGCTCCGGGTGGTGCGGTGCACCAGCCGCAGGCCCAGCTTCTCCTCCAGCCCCCGCAGGCTGTGGCTCAGCGCGGACGGCGTCACGCCCAGCGCCCCCGCCGCTCGGCGGAAGTTCAGATGCCGGGCGATCTCCAGGAACACCGTCAGCTCACGGACGTCGGCCTGCATGGGGGCTGCCTTTCTACTGTTGAGCCGGATTCAACGGTCTTGTGCTCTGCGTGCGCATTCTCTCATGGACGGTCCAGGTCTATCTCTTCGCTCGTAACCCCTGACGAGGAGCACGCACATGAAGACCTGGCTCATCACTGGCGCATCCCGTGGTTTCGGAGTCCTCATCGCCCAGGCGGCGCTCGACGCGGGAGACCGTGTCATCGCCACCGCGCGCAATCCCCAGAGCATTCCCCTGGCGGCCCACCCGAGGCTGGTGGTCGCGAAGCTGGACGTCACCGACGAGGCCGAGGCCCAGCGCGTCGCGGCGGAGGCGGGCCGCATCGACGTGCTCGTCAACAACGCGGGCTTCGGCCTGCTCGGCGGCGTGGAGGAGTCGAGCGCCGCCGAAATCGAGAAGCTCTACCGCACCAACGTCTTCGGCCTGCTCGCTGTCACCCGCGCGGTGCTACCCGTGATGCGGCAGCAGCGCTCCGGACACGTCATCAACCTGTCCTCCATTGGCGGCTACCGCTCGTCCGCGGGCTGGGGCGTGTACTGCTCCACGAAGTTCGCCGTGGAGGGCCTGAGCGAGGCGCTCCATGATGAACTGGCCCCGCTGGGCATCCACGTCACGGTGGTGGAGCCCGGCTACTTCCGCACCGACTTCCTGGACGCGGCGTCACTCACCCGGGCGGAGCGGATCATCCCCGACTACGCGCAGACGTCCGGCGCGATGCGGTCTCGCGCGGTCGAGCTCAACCACCAGCAGCCGGGCGACCCGGCAAAGCTCGCGACCGCGATGATGGAGCTGGTGAAGCTGGAGCAGCCTCCGCTGCGGCTGGCCCTGGGCAGCGACACGGTGAAGGCCCTGGAGGAGAAGAACGCCTTCGTGGCCCGCGAGCTGGAGGCCCACCGCGCCCTCTCGCTCTCCACGGATTTCACCTGAGCGTTGTGCCTCTTGCCCTCAGCGACCTGAGGCCCGGCGTCTGTTTCCCGGGAGCTGAGGGAACGGGCGGGGTGGAAACGTTGGGTGGGTGCCCTTCTCTTGCGAGGTCTCCCATGACAACCCCTCTCCGAACGCTGTTGACCCTCCTGGTGCTCCAGCTCCTTGCCGGCTGCGAGGACACGCCCCCACGCCCATCCTTCGACGCGGGGCCTCCGGACGCCGGCCCTTTTGTCTGGGACGGCACGTACACCGAACTGGAGGAGCACGGAGACTGGGTGGACCGGGGCTGCTTCGCCTCCTGTCGCCGGGGGAAGGCGTCGCAGCATGGCACCTTCGAGGCCCACCGCGTCGCCACCTGGGCGGGCGAGCCCGAGTCCTCCGGAGGGCTGACGCTGCTCTCGGAACGTCATGTCGCGCAGGGGCAGCCCGTGGATGTCTATGTCACCCTGGACCACGCCTACGTCGTCTCACTGCCCTACCAGGGCCGCGAGGGAGGCCTCACCGTCTTCGACGTGCGCGACCCGAAGAATCCCATCCTCACGGCCTCCATCAGCCTGCCCGGGGACAACTTCTGGAATGGCGTCTGGGCCTGGGGAAATGCCCTCTACGTGGCCAGCAGCAGCAGGGGCGTCCTTGTCTACGACCTCTCCAGTCCCGCGCTGCCTGTCTTTGTGCGAAGCCTGCCGACGGGAGCCTTTGGCGCCCACACGGTGCTCGTCGACGGCGGGCGGCTCTACGCCATGGTCCCCAACACCGGCACCTACGTCTACGACGTGTCCCAGCCGCTGGCTCCCGTGCTGCGAGCGCTCATCACCATCCCCGGGGACTTCGACTCCGGGGGGCCGCATGACGCGTTCGTGTATGAGAACCGCCTGTACATCAGCAACGCCTTTGGCGGCTACGGCGTGATGGAGGTCACCGACCTGGATGACGTGCGCTACCTGGGCCTGTATCCGCGCCCGGATTTCGGCTTCGCGCACCACAGCGCGGTGGGGACCTTCGCCAACCGCACCCTCGCCTTCGAAGGGGGAGAGTTCCACAGCTCCCACCTGCGAGTGCTCGACGTCACCGACCCGGCCCGCATCGTGAAGCTGGGCGAGTTCCGGATGCGGCCCGTCACGTCCATCCACAACCTCATCCTGCGCGGCACCCGGCTCTACGTGGCCTGGTACCACGAAGGCCTGCGGGTGCTGGACGTGTCCAATCCCACGCGGCCCACGCAGGTGGCGCATTACAACACCTTCCGCGAGAGCGACCCCTCCCGGGGCGACAGCCTCTTCGAGGGCGTCTACGGCGTCCGCGTCCCTGGCGACGGCCACGTGTACGTCGTGGACTCGTCGCGGGGACTGCTCGTCTTCAACGAACTGTGAGGGCTGGCAGCCGCGGCCGCACCCTGTCCTCCCCCGGGGCTTGCGTGCATAGGTGATGACTATCGATCCATTGGCGCCGGGCTCTCACGGTGGAGGGAAGCGACGTCTATATGTGTCCACGTCGCCGTCGCGTTGACGCACCTGTGCGCCACCCGACTCCCCCTGGACCCTGGAGCCTTCCATGTATGCCTTTCTGAATCCGTACCGAATAGCCTTCCTCGCGCTGGCCACCTCCCTGATGGGATGGGGCTGCGCGTCTTCCTCCAAGAGCACGACGGGTGAGTCCATGACGACGACGCAATCGCAGAAGGCAGAGGATGTGCACGTGGGCCTGCTGGTGCGCCTGGAGGCGAAGCCGGGCAAGGAAGGCGACGTGCAGAAGTTCCTGGAGGGGGGCCTGCCCCTGGTCCACGAGGAACCGGCGACGGCGCAGTGGTTCGCGCTGCGCTTCGGTCCGACCTCGTTCGGCATCTTCGACACCTTCGCCGACGATGTGGGCCGCAAGGCGCACCTGGGCGGCAAGGTGGCCGCGGCGCTGATGGCGCAGGCGCCGGAGCTCCTGTCCACGGCCCCGTCCATCCAATCCGTGGAGCTGCTCGCCGTCAAGGCGCCGGGCACTCCGGAGGTGACCGACTCGAAGGCGCTGGTCGTCATACTGGAGGCGAAGCCGGGCAAGGAAGGCGACGTGCGGAAGTTCCTGGAAGGCGGGCTGCCCATCGTGCGCGACGAGCCGGCCACTCTGCACTGGTACGCGATTCGCCTGTCGCCGACCACGTTCGGCATCGTGGACACGTTCTCTGACGAGGCGGGCCGTCAGGCGCACCTGGGCGGCAAGGTGGCCGCGGCGCTGATGGCGCAGGCGCCGGAGCTGCTCGCGAAGCCGCCAGTCATCGAGCAGGTGGACGTGCTCGCCGTGAAGCGCTGAACGTCACCGCTTCATCCGGGTTCCGGGCGCGGGGCGCACCTCACGGGGTGGGCCTCGCGCCGTCTGCTTTCAGGCGCCGGGACGTGGCCGGCCCGCGCGCTCCAGGAGGGTGCGCCAGAAGAGCTTCGCGGCCGGTGGCGCGGTGCGGTCCCCCGAGCGCAGCAGGGACACGGTGCGCTGGAGCGACGGTTCGACGAGGGGCCGCGCGGTGGTGGCGCCCGGCATCAGCGAGTGCTCGGGCATGAAGGCGAAGCCTACGCCCGCGGCGACCAGGCTCTGGACCCATTCCTCACGTTCGGTGCGATAGCTGGCGTACAGCTCCACCTTTCGAGACGTACACAGCGCCCCGACCTGTTCGCGCATCTCGCAGGAGAGCCGGTCGATGTAGGGCTCGTCGGACAATTCCGCCAGCCGCACGGTGTCCTGCGCCGCCAGGCGATGTCCGGGGGGAAGCACGACCAGGTAGCGCTCATCATAGACTGGGGTGACGACGCACCAGTCGGGCGTGGGCGCCGCGGCGTGGGTGATGACGAGGTCCACCTCCGCTTCCTCCAGTTGCCGCAGCACCTTGTCGCGCGTGCCGACCTGAAGTTCTACCTCCACTCCGGGCGCCACGGCGCGGAACGCCGCCAGGTAGCCTGACAGACGTGCGGGACCGATGGTGCACAGCACCCCGATGCGCAGGGGCACCTGCTTCAGGCGGCGGTGGTTCTCCGCGATGAGCGCCACGCTCCGGCTCTCATCGTCGATGCGCTGGAGCCGGGGCAATACCAACCGGCCCAGGGGCGTGAGCTTCGCGCCACTCCGGTCTCGCAGGAGCAGCAGTCCGCCCAGCTCCGCCTCCAGCTTCTTGATGGCGGCGGTCAGCGTGGGCTGCGACACGTGGCAGCGCTCCGCGGCACGCGTGAAGCTGTGTGTCTCCGACACCGCCAGGAAGTACCGGACCTGATGCATCTCCATGCGACGCAGGCTCGCCCGTTGTCGGTGGACAGGCAACCCACGCGGGCTTCCCGTGGCTGGACGGCGAGGATGCGCAGGCGATGGCGCACCAGCCGCGGTGGCTGCACGACCTGCAGCGCACCGCGCCCAAGCCGCACCCGGTGGTGGCCCACGACGGCGCGCAGATGCAGGACCGCCAGCGCTGTGGGCTCATCGTGTGGACGGACTGCTCTGACCCATTGGCTTGGGCTACGCAGTGGAGCTGTTGCGCCCACTCGCGGGGCCGCACCCAGCAACCCACCCACGCAAGGGGCCCCCTC